>SYHX01000006.1 GCA_005799025.1 Bacteroidota bacterium
ACTGCGGTCAAAATTGCCCCAGCCTATGGGGGAACCGTGGTGCATGTGTTGGATGCCAGCCGTTCGGTCCCGGTGGTCTCCACCTTGCTCAGCCCCGAACAACGACCCAGTTTCGCCGCTCGAAATCGCCAAGAACAGGATACGATGCGGGAAGGATATCTGAACCGTGCCGCTGCCAAGAATATGCTGACTTTGGAACAGGCCAGGGCTAGGTCTTGGAAAGGAGATTGGCTGAGTTACCAACCAGCGATTCCCCATCGACCGGGAGTTCACCAGGAATTGGCATGGCCTTTGGAGGAATTGGTGGATTATATCGATTGGACCCCTTTTTTTCAAGCGTGGGAATTGCACGGACGTTACCCGGACTTGCTCCAAGACGAGGTGGTGGGCGAAGCCGCAACCAAATTGTTTGAAGATGCCCAAGCGATGCTAAATGCATTGGTATCCAAGAACTTATTGACCGCCAAAGCCGTATGGGGCTTGTTCCCGGCGAACACGGTTACGGGTGATTGTTTGGTCATGGATGACCAATGGGAATTTCCGATGTTACGGCAACAAAGTGCCAAGGCTGGGGATTTGCCTAATTTTTGCCTGACGGATTTTGTGGCTCCTCAGGAAAGCGGGCTACGGGATTGGGCAGGGACTTTTGCGGTGGGGATTTTTGGGGCCGAAGAATTGGCTCAGCATTACCAAAAAGACCACGATGACTTTTCGGCGATTTTGGTCAAAGCTTTGGCTGATCGCTTGGCCGAAGCCTTGGCGGAAGCCTTGCATGCCAAGGTGAGGCAAGAGGATTGGGGTTATGCCCCCATGGAGCAGTACAGCAACATCGATTTAATCGCGGAGAAGTACCAAGGAATTCGACCGGCCCCAGGCTATCCCGCCTGCCCGGATCATTTGGACAAGCTTACCATTTGGAAAATGTTGGATGTCGAGAAGAGGCTGGGTATGCAATTAACCGAGAGTTTGGCTATGACCCCTGCCGCCGCGGTATCCGGATTCTATTTGGGGCATCCCCAGGCCAAATATTTTGGGTTGGGTAAAATCGCTCAAGATCAATTGGAGGATTACGCGCTTCGGCGTGGAGTGAATTTGGAGGAAGCCAAACGCTGGTTGGCCCCTGTTTTGTTAGATGCCTAAAAAATGTTATGAAAATTACCGACCATATTCAAGCGGCCAACGGTCGCACCCTTTTTTCTTTCGAAATTCTGCCTCCCCTCAAAGGGCAGGATATTCATGAAATCTACAACGGGATTGCTCCTTTGATGGAGTTCAAGCCACCTTTTATTGATGTTACTTATCACCGCGAGGAATTTTTGCTCAAACCTCTATCGGACGGAGCATTTAGACGAATTACCACCCGCAAACGTCCGGGTACTGTGGCTATCTGCGCCGCTATCATGAATCGCTTCAAGGTCGATGCGGTTCCTCACCTTATTTGTGGTGGCTTTAGCAAAGAAGAAACCGAAAACGCCTTAATTGACCTGCATTTTTTGGGTATTGATAATGTTCTGGTTTTGAGGGGTGATAACCTCAAACACGAAACCAGCTTTGTACCCCAACCTGATGGGAACCAAAACGCCTTGGAATTGTTGCAGCAAGTGGTTCGCATGAATCAGGGGCATTATGTGGACGATGAATTGGTGAACGCCACAGCAACAGATTTTTGTATTGGTGTCGCTGGTTACCCCGAAAAGCATCACGATGCTCCCAACCTAAAGTCCGATATTCGTTGGCTTAAACAAAAGGTCAAAGCAGGAGCCACTTTCATCACCACTCAAATGTTTTTTGATAATAAGGCCTATTTTGATTTTGTGGCCACGTGTCGCAAAGAGGGCATCGATATTCCCATTATTCCGGGCATCAAACCGTTGTCAACACTCAAGCAAATCACCCTCTTGCCCAAGGTTTTTCATATCGATATCCCTGAGGCTTTGGCAGATGCGGTGGAGTTGGCGCCTAATGAACAGGCGGTTAGGCAAATAGGCATTGAATGGGCCATCAACCAATGCCGTGAGCTCAAAGAGGCAGGGGTCCCGGTTCTGCATTTTTATACTATGGGCAAAAGCCAAGCGACCAAACGTATTGCCGAAGCTGTTTTTTAGGGTGAAGTTTTTGGCCTTCGTTTCGGGGTTCTTGGTGACATTTGATGCCTTTGCCCAGGTACCGTTTCCTTTATCGGGTGAGAGCAATGAATGCCAGGCGGTGCGGACTACCTTAGCTCCCGTTATGGATGGTCGTTTGGACGATCCCCTTTGGCAGAATATTCCCCGGATTACCGGCTTTACCCAGCGGGAGTTGCAGGTGGGGTTGCCTTCCACCGAACGTACCGAGGTGGCGGTGGCTTATGATGAACAACATTTGTACTTGGCGGTTTGGTGTTATGATAGCAATCCTCAGTCTTTGATTGCCCGTGAAATGCGTAGGGATTTTGATTATACCTTGGATGATAACTTTATAGTGGTTGTGGATCCTTACCGCGATCGTCGTAATGGTATTATGTTGGTGACCAATCCGGTGGGCGCTAGGGCGGATTTGCAAATTTTCAATAACGGAGCTTCCTCCAATGCTTTTTGGAATGGGGTTTGGGATGTCCGGACCACCGTGAATGAGCAAGGGTGGTTTGCAGAATTTGTCATTCCACTGTACACGTTCAAGTACCGAGTCGGTGTGGAGGAACAGGAATGGGGCATTAATTTTGAACGCAATATCCGGCACAAAAGGGAGCAAGTACGTTGGCAAGGTTGGGCGAGGGATAACCGCATTGAACAAGTGAACTTAGCAGGTGCTTTGCGTGGTTTACGGCAATTGTCGCAAAAGCAAATGGTAGAAATTAAGCCCTACGGACTGGGTGGTGGAGAATTCAAACCTGACCAACGCAGACCTGTGGGCAATTGGGGCGGTGATGTCAATTATTTGCTAAACCCTACCTATAGGCTTAACTTAACGGTGAACACGGATTTTGCCCAGGTGGAATCCGATCAACAACAAATTAATATCACCCGTTTCCCCCTTTTCTTTCCTGAGTTGCGGGAGTTTTTCCTGGAAGGAGATGATTATTTCAATTTTGGATTTGGAGGCAATCGAATTATTCCTTTTTATACAAGGCGCATGGGTTTGGATGATCAACGAGAAGCTGTGCCAATCCTTGCTGGGGCTCGTTTGTTGGGCAAAGAAAACGACCGAACCTTGGGGCTGATGAGTATCCAAACCAGGGCAACCGATAACCAGTCCTCGACCAATTATACTACAGCCTCTTGGAGACAAGATATAGGTGGTCAAAGTATTATAGGCGCAATGACGACCAATCGCATTAGTGTAAATCGATGGCATAGCACCAACGGCATCAACGGTCGGTATAGTACTTCCAAATTGTGGGGTAATAAAAATTTAGAAGTGGGCGGAGCCTTGCTGCACACCTATGCCACTGATCAAGGATGGAATTCGGAGGCTTTGGCTTATCGTTTTTTTGTGCATTACCCCAACGATCGATGGTCGGTTTTTGCTTCCGCTCAGCGCGGTCTAAAGGATTTTGAACCCGAAGTAGGGTTGATGTTACGCCGGGGTTTCAGAGAACAATTTGTGGATTTGGGATACCGTCCTCGTCCCCGCAAACAGGGCCACTGGATTCGTCAATACGATTTTAGGCCGGTGCAGTTGACCCATACCCAATACGACGATGATGGCTCCATACAGTCCTTCAATTATTCGGTGCAATTTTTGGGTTTGGATACCAAAAGTGGGGAATCTTTGAGTCTAAACTACGGGTTAGTTGCCGAAGGATTGCGGGTACCTTTTAGTTTATCCCCGTCGCTTGTTATTCCTGAGGGCATGTATTGGTGGCGTCAGTCTACAGCCCGCTTGCGGACTTTCAAGGGACGCAAATTAGCTTTGGATAGCCGTTGGGCTTGGGGCCAGTTTTATAACGGAAACTCGTTGCAAACCCAAACTGAAATACTTTGGCGAAGCAGCCGATACTTGGGTTTTAATCTTCGTTTTGAGCATAATCGCATTCAGTTACCGTTGGGATCGTTGGAAACCAACCTTGTCGGAACCAGGATAACGTATGCACTCAATCCTCAAGTTTTTGGTTCTTTTTTGGGTCAATGGAACTCCGCCCAAAAAGAGTTAAATTTTAACTTCCGACTGCAAGTGATTCCGGCAGTTGGCAAAGATTTTTTCTTGATTGTCAACCAGCTCTACAGCACGAGCACGGGAACATGGTTACCTACCCGTGGTACGATCTTGGGTAAATTGATTTGGCGCTTGGTGGTTTAGGGCTGCGGAGCCAAGGAGGGCCTCGTTTGGAGAATCTGTTCGTAATGCCTGCCCGCTCTGTTTGAATAGTAAACAGGGCAGGTCTGGTTGCTGGTCCCGGAACCCTGTTTTCGGACAATGCGCAGGATGGGTTTCTCGTTGTGACGCACAAATAGCTTGACCTTATGCCCCGATTTGGTTTTGAAATACCCTTTGGCCGAATAACCATCGGTAAAGCCGTTGATTTTGATCTGAATGGGAGGCACCGTGGACACGGTGTCGATGGAGGCGATACTTTCCCAAGGGAGATTAGTGCTGTACATGCCGCTGATGTGTAGGCCGTCTTCTTTCATCGATAATTCAGATGGCCGATCTCCAGCCCACATCAAAACCGAAACCAAAACCAAGGCACCGAGAAGGACCCCCCCAGGTGCCAACATGCGTAGGCCGCGGGGTGAGGGTATACGATCTCGGTAGGTCCAAGTAAATAAGGTCAAGCCCCCCAATGTCCAGTACAAAACAACGGGGGCTGACCACCGACGGTAAAGGCTCTCGGTGGGCTCGGAGAGTTCGACTAATCCGCTATAAACCAATCCGCCTGCCAAACCCCAAAGAATCAGACCTAAGGCCAATCCATCAAAAAAACGTCTTTGGAGCTTCAGGTAACCCGTCAAGTCAAAAGCGGCTTGATCTTCGGTTGATAGCGTATTGTACCCACTGAGCCAAGTTGACGCGTTGCCTGCATTGACCAAACGACCCACCCCCCAAAAAACGATTGCCAAAAAAAAAGGTAGAAAGAGGAGTTCCATATCGAGCTAAATTTACAACTTATGATGAAAGTTACAAGAACATGCGCGTGATGGTATGGTTGACCTTGACCCTTGTGCTTTGGGGTGGAATGGCAATGGCACAGATTGGGGAGTCGCTAAGGGGCTTGGAGATGAATCACTGGCCAATTTTGTCTGTGGAGGAGACCCTTAAGCAGATGACTTTGAAGCAGAAGATCGGTCAATTGATGATGGTACCCGTATATGCCCAAGCCGATACCGCAGATGCCAAAGTTCTTGGGTTGCTGCGTGATTACGAGGTAGGAGGTTTGATCTGGATGAAGGGAAGAAGCGAACATTTGCGTAAACTGTTGCCGATATATCAAAGGTCCGCTTCCATGCCTTTATGGTCGTCGATGGATGCTGAATGGGGGGCTGCAATGCGCATGGAGGATTGTTTGCGTTTTCCTTATGCATCGACCTTGGGGGCCTGCGGAGATACCCTTTTGGTTGAACAAATTGCAAAAGCCATGGGTCTTGAGCTCAAAGAGATGGGTATGCAAATAAGTTTTGCTCCGGTTGCGGATGTGAACAGCAATCCGTTCAATCCCGTCATTGGCTTTCGATCTTTCGGCCATCAGGTGCAGACCGTGGCCGCTATGGCCAGAGCCTATGCAAGAGGATTGGAACAAGCCGGCATCATGGCCTGTGTCAAACATTATCCTGGTCATGGCGATACCGAAATGGATTCCCATCATGACTTGCCGGAAGTGAACAAGACTGCAGAGGCTTTGGCTGCTTTGGAGTGGCCTGCCTTCCAGGCCCTCTTGGACTTGCCTTCGATGATGTCGGCGCATTTGGTGGTCCACGCCATGGACAGCGGTTTTGGTTTGCCAGTTAGTTTGAATCCTGCCGCCTTGGAAGGGGTATTGCGCCGTCAATGGGGTTACCAAGGAATTCTATTCACGGATGCCTTGAATATGAAGGGAGCAAGTTTGTGTTATCCACCAGGAGAATTGGAATGGAGGGCATTGAAGGCGGGGAACGATGTGCTCTTGTATGTAATCAATGTTCATCAGGCCGTGGAGCGCATTGAACAAGCCTTGCAGCGAGGAGAATGGACGGAAGAGGCATTGAACCAACGAGTCATGAGAATTTTGACAGCCAAAAGAAAATACGGCACAGCAATCGTTGGGCTCGATAGCCCCTTGGCGACGGGCCGCAAAACGGCAGGCGGCCAAATCGCGCAATCCTATCGGAAGGCGGTTGTCTTGTGGAAGAAGGATACTTTGCCGGTTTGTATCGAGCCTGAAGGGGCTCGTTTGTACCTGGCTTTGGGCGGAGAGCAACCACGTCAGGCCTACGATCGATTTGGGCTTTTTGCCCAAGCTGATTATGTGCATCTTCCCTGGTCAAAAAAAGACAGGACAGGTACGGGACTTACTGCGCAAACGTTGGATTCTTTGATCAAAAATTACAAGGAATGTGTTGTGGCCTGGCATATACCCAGTCAACGGTATGCGGTGGGTTTGGGTATGGACTCCATATCCTTGGCCCAATGGATTCCAGCGATGGAACGTTTCAGGAGATTAGGTGGGCGTTTGGTACATTTGGTTTACGGAAACCCCATGGCTACCGTCCGCATACGGAGGATGGAAAATTCCACGGCCCACGGTTTGGCAGGTGATGCAGTGGTTTGTGCTCAGGAAGATCACCCAGGGGCCTGGGATGCTGCCCTACAAGCATTGTTTGGGGCCATTCCCTTGGAAGGAATCGAAAATGTGGAGGTCAACAAGGTTCTGGATTCTCCTCAAAGTGCAAACCGATTGTCAGCATCCACATTGCCCTTACAATGGCAACCCTTGCTGAATGCTTGGGACGACCAGGGGCGTGAGATTTTTTCTGATGCAGTTACGAAGAAAGCGGATTCCATGGTGGAGGTCGTAAGGGGCATGGGCGCCTTTCCGGGAGCACAATTGGTGATTGCCCTAGGACAGAAAATCCTTTATGCCAAGTCTTACGGGTATATGGATACGAGCCAGTCCGTTCCTGTGGATATGGGGACCCTGTACGACCTCGCCTCGTTGACCAAGGTCTTGTCCACTGGGCTGGCCGCCATGGATTTGCATCGAGGTCAAGCCCTTCCGTTGCGCACCAAACTCTACGCGCTTCTGCCTGAATTGAGGGGTCACCCTTTGGGCCAACGAACTTTGGCATCCTTGATGACCCACCAGGCCGGACTCCCTGCGCATTTGGCTTTGGATCAACAGTTGGGGGCAGAACAAGGAAGGGCAATCCGTTGGGAAAAATTAAGGACGAACCGGAGGGACATGATAGATTCGTTGTTACAAATGACCCTGTCCATGCCGCTTCAACCGGAGGGATCCTTCGTGTACAGCGATCTTGGATTGCTCTTGGTGGATCGTTGCTTGCAACGCGAGTCAGAAGCCAGGGGCATACAGGATTACAGGGTCAGTTTGCAGAAAAACTGGTATGAACCATGTGGTGCGAGCCGCTTGGGGTACAGGCCTACGGAAAAATTCGCTTTGAATCGAATTGCTCCCACGGCGATGGACACCGTTTGGCGCAAGAAATTAATGCACGGCGAAGTACATGATCCTATGGCGTATGCCATGGGGGGAATTGCGCCCCATGCCGGATTATTCGGGACTGCCTCGGATGTTGTAAGAATTCTGATGCCTTTGGTCACGGGTTATTTCCCAGGGTCGGCCAAAGTAGATTCTGCAACGCTTGCCCTGTTCACTTCAAATTATTTCCCCGGGAACCGCAGGGGACTCCTTTGGGATCGCCCTATCCCTGGGTCATCCCAGGCCAAGGCTAAACGAAGTTTCGGTCATTCAGGTTTCACAGGGACCTATTGTTGGGTGGACCCGGAAACTGGATTGATTATGGTTTTTGTGTCCAATCGAATTCACCCCCGAACAGAGCCCAATCTGCTGGCCAAATCCAATTTGCGAACGGATTTATGGGATTTGTTCTACGCGAGCATTAAGGCCAAGTCGCATTGAACATTCTGGTGGCTTAATTGTCCTATGCATACAATGACTCTTGAACGCCCTTTGCGTATTGGCATGGTTTGCTACCCCACTTACGGTGGCAGTGGAGTCGTGGCCACAGAATTAGGCAAGGCCCTTGCGGAGCGAGGGCATTCGGTTCACTTTATCTCCAATACACAACCAGCCCGCTTGGATGTTTTTCGGGAAAACTTGTATTTCCATGAGGTGAGCATGGTGCATTACCCCCTCTTTGAGCATTCTCCGTATGTGCTTGCTTTGACAGGCAAAATGGTGGAGGTGGCCAGGGAACAGCAATTGGATCTTTTTCATGTGCATTATGCTATTCCCCATGCCACCGCAGCTCATCTTGCCAAAGAGATTTTGGCAAGTCAAGGTCAACGAATTCGAGTGGTAACGACCCTTCATGGAACCGATATTACCTTGGTGGGGAAGGATCCCAATTATGCCCCTGTGGTGAGTTTTGCGATCCAGCAGTCGGATGAGGTTACGGCGGTCTCCGAATACCTGCGTGGAGAGACCTTACGCTATTTTGATTGCCGTAAAGATGTGCTGGTGATTTCTAATTTTGTGGATTTGCAAAGGTTCAAGCCTTTTGCAAGGGCGGGGTTGCGGGAACGATTTTGTCCACCGGGCCATCGCCTTTTGGTTCATGTTTCCAATTTCCGCAGGGTCAAACGCATTGATCGGGTTTTGGAATGGTACCGCGCAATAGCAGCCTCCATTCCAACCTCTTTATTAATGGTGGGGGATGGACCTGAATTGCCCAAAGCAGAGCAAACCGTCAAAGAATGGGGAATCCAATCCAAGGTGCATTTCGTGGGCAGGCAAGATCCTGTGGAAGAATTATGTTCTGCAGCAGATTTGATGTTATTGCCTTCCGAAACGGAGAGTTTTGGATTGGCAGCGTTGGAGGCTATGGCATGCGGCGTGCCCGTGATGGCTTCCGAGGCAGGAGGGTTGACGGAACTCATCCAAGATGGCATCAACGGAATCTTGGTCTCTGAAGAGGGACAGGCAAGGGGAGTCCAAAGAGCGGTTGAAATATTGAACAACGCTGAACTCTTGCAACATTACCGGAACGCAGCCTTGCAAAGGGCATCGCAATATAACATTACCCATATTTTGCCACATTACGAGAGTCTCTATGCGGGCTTGCAGGTGCAGAGCTCAAGTGAATTAACCTAATTGGCATCATTGGAAATGGCCTATCCCATTATTGAGGCTCAGGGTCTGGAGAAGTCCTACGGGTCCTTTAAAGCGGTCGTTGACCTGAGCTTTGAATTGCAGGAAGGGTCAGTCATGGGATTTCTTGGGCCGAACGGCGCCGGTAAAAGCACCACCCTTAGGATGCTGGTGGATTTGATTCGACCAGTTTCTGGAAATTTGCGGTTATTCGGCTTGGATTACCGTCGTCATCGTGGTCGTATTTTGTCACGAATAGGATGCTTGATTGAGAAACCGGATTTTTACAAATATCTAGGCGCTTTGCAAAATCTCGAATTGTTGGGAAGGTCTTCTGGAATCCGTAAGCCCCGGCAAAGGGCCTTGGAAATGCTGGAATTTGTTGGATTGGCTGGACGGGAACAGGATGCGGTTGCCTCCTTTTCGCATGGAATGAGGCAAAGGCTGGGTTTGGCGCAGTGTCTCTTGCACAACCCTGATTTGATTATTCTGGATGAACCGGGCACCGGATTGGATCCTCAAGGAATTGTGGATATGAGGGAAATGATTTTGAAATTAAATCGTGAACAAGGCAAAACCATTTTGCTTTCATCCCATCATTTGCCCGAGGTAGAGGCTGTTGCTACACATCTGGTGTTAATGAATCGTGGCCGTTGTTTGGTGCAGGGTTCTGCCGCGGAACTTTTGTCTCAGCAAGACCGCAAAATTCGTTTGGAGGTCGATCGGGTTACGGAGGCCATGGATTGCCTAAGTTCCATGCTTTCAAGGGACAAGATGGTGCAGGGCGATGGCCGGATTCTAGAGCTTTCTTTGTGCCGGGAGGAATTACCGCCTTTGATCAAAGCCCTGGTGGAGCGAGGCCTATCGGTGTATTCGGTGGAGTCGCGTCAGAAACTCGAAGATTATTACATGCAGATTCTTCATCATCACAACAACGAAACACATCATGTGGTGGGCCTCCCTATATAACGAAAGCATCAAGATTTTGGCCAAGCCCAGGTCTTACCTAGGCTTTTTGGCCATAACCCTTTTGGTGGGAGTCATTCTTTTGGCGTTGGCCTTAGACGGGGAGTCATATTTGGATTTTGTGACGGGGTCCTTGGAGCAGAACCTCATGATTGAGGGCTCCATGCTCAATGGACATCTTGTGGGGTTCATAGTGCTACAGATGTTGGTTGTGCATTTGCCTTTGTTGGTGGCCTTGGTGACCGGTGATTTGATTTCCGGGGAGGCGGCCATGGGGACCTTGCGGAACTTGGTGACCAGGCCATTGTCAAGAAAGTCCTTGCTATTTAGCAAATACGGTGCTGCGGCGGTTTATACCCTGGTGCTCCTGGTTTGGCTTGGCTTGATGGCGGTTGGGGTCGCTCAATGGATTTTTGGCCCAGGGGATTTAGCCGTCCTCAGCGGGGAGGGATTGCAAATCCTACCATCGGTGGAGGTGATGCCTCGCTTTTTGCAAGCATTTACTTTGGCTTTTTTGGCTTTATACACCGTTGCCTGTATTTCGGTCACTTTTTCGTGCTTAGCGGATAATTCCATAGGACCTATTGTCGGGACCATGGCGCTGATCATGGTCTTCACCTTGATTGGCACTTTGGATGTGCCCCTGTTCGAGAATGTTCGCCCCTTCCTTTTCACTACCCACATGGCGGCATGGCGTTCTTTGTTTTTGGATCCTACACCCTTGAGAGATATTCTTTTTTCGGTGGGAATTTTGACTCTCCATTGCACGGCGTTGATGGCCTTTGGCCTTTGGTATTTTGATCGCAAGGATATCCTTACTTGATTTTGAACAATGATGGTTTTAACTCAAAGAATTTCAGTAGGTCTAATGTTTTGCATTGGAGTTTGTGGCGCCATGATTGTCGATTCCCAAGCTAGGAATTTCCTTCCATCTGATGGCATTCACGGGAAGGAAATGCCTTTGTATGGTCTGATGGACAATGATTTACAAAAAGATGCCGAAAGGCTGATGGAGAAGTTGGCCATCCGTTTGGTGGGACTGTGCGATTTGCAAGCGACCGTTCATGTTCAAGCAGATATTCCTCGTGTCAAGGTGCGGCCATTAACGGCGGAGATGTATTTCCTTGCTCCAGACCGGTTCCGAATACGCAGTCCCCGTCTTGCCCTCTTGCCCCGACAGAACCCCATGGAGCTTTTTGAGTTCCTTAAGAAGGCCAAGAACTATAGGCCCTTGGGCATGGGTCAAGAAAAAGTCCGTAACCAAGTTTGCCTGGTGGTCAACGTACTGCCGCTCGATGGTGGTGGGGATTGGCAGTTGATTCGCTTATGGATTCACCAAGAAACCGCGAGGATCTATCAGGCGGAAATGACTCGAAGAAATTTGGGAACCGTGGAGGCGGTGTATTTCTACGGTCCGGTGTCTAGGACTAAACCTGGAACGAAACCAGAACACCAGGATTTACCTGATTCGTTGTTGCTTGAATTGGATGCTTCCATGATGAAATTGCCCAAGGCCCTGACCGCGGATTTTCATCGTAGCCAGAGTCAGTTGAGCGCTCGCCCATTCCGCCCATTAGGAGCTCCAGAAGGCAAAGCCAGGATAGCCATGGGTTTTCGTTGGATTTCGGTTAACAACGGCGCGGCTGCACGATTTTTTGGAGCCCAAAAGCGGGACTAAGGATTTATTTTGCAGAACCGCTGCGGATTGCGATGGTCGTGGCTCAGCGGATTCTAATTGATTATGAATCAAAATCTTACTTCTCAAGATGGATTGCAACAGGATCCTCTATCCCCATCACGGCAGGGGCATGTCCTCAGCGAGCAAGAAATTCTCCGACGGCAAGCCTTGGATCATTTGAAGGCCTTGGGGATCGATCCTTACCCATCTTCAGCCTTCCAACGAAGCCATTCGACCCAAGAAATTCACACGACTTTCAAGGATGAAGAGGCGGCCTCCTGGACTTCGGTGTCCCTAGCGGGTCGGCTAATGAGCAGGCGAATCATGGGTAAGGCTTCTTTTGCAGAATTGCAAGATGCCACAGGGCGTCTGCAGATATACCTCAACCGAGATGAGCTTTGTCCTGGGGATAACAAAGATTTATACAACGAGGTCTTCAAAAAGCATTGCGATATTGGCGACTGGGTTGGGGTGCGTGGCCGGGTTTTCAGAACACAGGTTGGAGAAATTTCGGTTCATGCAGAAGAATTTGTTTTTTTGTCCAAGGCATTGCGGCCCTTGCCCGTTGTCAAAAGAGACGAGGAGGGCAAGGTATACGACGGTTTTACGGATCCCGAGTTAAGGTACCGAATGCGTTATGTGGATCTCGTTGTGAATCCAGAAGTTCGGCAAGTTTTCGTGCAGCGATCACGTATGATCGAGGTGATGAGGCAATTTTTCAACCGTAATGGTTATTTGGAGGTGGAGACTCCTGTGCTGCAACCGATGTATGGAGGCGCCTCCGCTAGGCCTTTCAAAACCCATCACCATACCTTGGACATGCCCCTGTACTTGCGCATAGCCAACGAGCTGTACCTCAAAAGATTAATCGTGGGTGGCTTCGAGGGTGTTTATGAATTTGCCCGTGATTTTCGCAACGAAGGAATGAGCCGTTTTCACAACCCGGAATTCACGATGTTGGAATTGTATGTGGCCTTTCAAGATTACCATTGGATGATGCAGCAAACGGAGGCGTTACTCGAAGAAATTGCATTGGCCTTACATCAAAAGTCCACCCTTCAGGTCGGCTCCCATACTATTGATTTTAAGGCTCCCTACCGAAGGGTAACCCTGTACGATGCTATATCCGAGAAAGTTGGCTCGAAAGTTGATGCAATGGACGAAGAGGGATTGCGCCTCTTGGCCAAGAAGCATTCGATCGAAATCGACGCCTCCATGGGACGCGCCAAGTTATTGGATACCTTGTTTGGGGAATTGGTTGAGCCGCATTTGATTCAGCCCACCTTCGTCACGGATTATCCGGTGGAAATGTCACCTCTTGCCAAAGCACATCGGGATAAGCCCGGCTTGGTTGAACGCTTTGAACTCATTTGCAACGGTAAGGAATTGGCGAATGCCTTTTCGGAATTGAATGATCCTTTGGATCAGCGCGAACGCTTCGAAGCCCAATTGGCTTTGGGTCGAAGGGGAGATCCCGAGGCGATGATGCTGGACGAAGACTTCCTAAGGGCGTTGGAATTTGGAATGCCTCCAACCGCAGGAATTGGAATTGGGATAGACCGATTGGCCATGATGATGACCAATTCGGCAAGTATCCAAGACGTATTGTTCTTTCCCCAAATGCGTCCAGAACGCAACGATGTTTAACGATCATGATAGAAAATGATGGTCTTATCCTGCCAGTTCGCTACCCCAAGCACTGGAAACAATATGAATTAATAGATAGCGGGAATGGACTCAAATGGGAACAATTTGGTGCCAAAATTTTGCAGCGTCCCGAACCCCAGGCGCTGTGGTCTCCATCCTCATCGCTCGCTTCCTTGCGTTCGATGACGCATTGGCGCTTTGAGCCTGGTGGCAGTAGGAATGGCTCGTGGATTCCTCATGAGCGAACCGGTAAAGGACAACAAGGGCGTTCATCGGTGGAGGCGGGCTTAGACTCGGATCGTTGGCCGATCACATACCAGAGCCAGGCCTTGAATCTGCGTTTTCATCTGGCCATGACGGCCTTCAAACATGTGGGCTTGTTTCCTGAACAAGCCGACAATTGGGAATTCATAGCTTCGGCGGTGAAGGCCTTGCCAGCGGGTGCTAAAGTGCTCAATCTCTTTGCTTATACAGGCGGAGCAAGTCTTGCAGCGGCGCAGGCGGGTGCGCAGGTTTACCATTTGGATTCGGTTCGGCAGGTGGTGGACTGGGCCCGAAGAAATGCTGATTTGAGTGGGTTGAGTGGTTTGCATTGGGTAGTGGAAGACGCACGCAAATTTGTGCAAAGGGAAATGAAGAGAGGACATGTGTACGATGCCGTCCTCTTGGACCCCCCGGCGTATGGCATAGGGAGCTCCGGGGAACGTTGGAAATTGGAGGATCAGTTAGGTGCCTTGTTGGATGAGGTGAAGCAGTTGTTGCATCCGCAACGCCATGCCATGTTGCTGAATGCCTATTCGTTGGGCCTATCTCCTTTGATACTGCGCGCCATGTTGAGTCCGTCCTATCCTGATAAGGATTTGGAATGCGGTGAGACCGCCTTGCAAGATCGGCACAGTCGTTTGTTGCCACTGGGAATCTACGCCCGTGCTACCAAAGGTCTCCTTCTACCTTCGATGCCGTCAAGATGATTCTGGTTTTTGATACCGAAACAACCGGTTTACCGCGCAACTACAAAGCGCCGGTCAGCGATTCCAACAACTGGCCCAGGGCTGTGCAGGTGGGATGGCAATTGCTGGATGAGGTCGGGCGTTTGGTGTCTTCGCAGTCTTTGATTATTCAGCCGGAGGGGTTTGATATTCCCTATAATGCGGCTAAGGTGCACCGAATCACCACCGAGAGAGCCCATGCCGAAGGTTTGCCGCTAGCCCAAGTTCTAGAGCAATTTGGGCACGATGTGGCTCAAGCCACCCTTATCGCTGGCCATAACATCGAATTTGATTTATTGATTATCCGGGCCGAATGGTACCGCTTGGGCTGGCCCGATGGTTTTGGGGGTTGTAAAATCTTGGACACCAAGGAGGTTTCTACAGCCTATTGTGCTTTGCCTGGTGGAAGAGGGGGACAATTCAAATGGCCAACGCTTACAGAGCTGTATTTCAAGTTGTTTGGCCAAGGTTTTGAAGAGGCCCACGATGCCGGGGCTGACGTGGCTGCCACGGTGGATTGTTTGTTGGAATTATGTCGTCAAGAGGTAATCTCAGGCACTACCATGGGCATGTCGGACGCTGCCTTTGATCGATTGAAGCAAGAATGGCCCGGTCCTTCAATAGTTGCGGGAAACTCTACGTCCAAGTCCTCTAAGCCTGCCCATGAACCCCAGGGTTCTGGTCGTGTGGGTTCCGTAACACCGGTCCTATCGAAGGAGTTGACCGAGGAGTCCTTGCGCTTTGTGCACCTTCATTGTCACTCTCAATTTTCGTTGGGTACTCCCGGTTGCAGTACGGTATATGATTTGGTGGATCATGCGGTGGCTCAAGGCTCCAAGGCCATTGCCATGACGGATCATTCCACCTTGTACGGGGCCTTTCTTTTCTTTCAATACGCCCATTCCAAAGGCATCAAGCCCATTCTTGGTTTGGAAATTCAGGTATGTGCCCAGCACAAAGACCATAGCCGCAAGGATAACGGCACACCGCAGCTTTTGTTAGCTCGAAATCTTCAAGGGTACCATAACCTGGTCAGGTTATGCTCCTTGTCCTACACTGAAGGATATTATTATGTTCCGAGGATTTCTTGGGATTTGTTGTTGCAACACCGTGAAGGTTTGGTCGCTCTCTCCGGTTCGTTGGAATCCGAAATTCCATCCCTCTTGTTGAACCAAGGAGAGAGCCAGGCCGAAGCGGCATTGCTTCGATGGCGAGAGGCGTTTGGGGAACATTTTTATTTGGAGATACAAGACCATGGTCTTGAAGAACAAAGTTTCCTGAATGCCAAGCTTTCGGAATGGTCGCAAAGACACGGCGTTCCCTGTATAGTGACCAACAACGCCTATTACAATCAAGAGGCAGATGCCGATCTGCACGATACTTACCTCTGCGTTGTCCCCTTGGAGTACAAAGACACCCCCATCGGTCAAGGTAGAGGGTATCGTTTCGGTATGCGTAGCCAGCGTTATCATCTTAGTTCGGGGCAAGAAATGGCCCAAAGGTTTGCCCCTCATGCCGATTGGTTGAAAAACACCTTGGATCTAGCGGATTCCATGGAATCGTACACACTACAAAGAGATGTGTTATTGCCTCGTTTTGAAATACCGGAGGGCTTCGCCGACGAGAACGATTACTTGAGGCATCTTACCATGGAAGGCGCCCAAAGACGCTATGGCACGCTTGGCCAAGAATTGTTGGAGCGAATTGACTTTGAGCTTCAAACCATTGCGCATACCGGATACCCCGGGTACTTCTTGATCGTTCAGGACTTCACGACTGCGGCACGGAATATGGGCGTGACGGTTGGACCCGGTCGGGGTTCAGCGGCGGGTTCGGTTGTGGCCTACTGCACGGGGATCACCGATGTGGATCCGATCCGCTACGATTTGCTCTTTGAACGATTCTTGAATCCGGATCGCGTAAGCATGCCCGATATTGATATCGATTTTGACGATAGGGGAAGGGAGAAAGTTATGCGGTATGTGATGGACAAATACGGCCAGAAGCAGGTTGCTCAGATTGCCACGTATCACAGCATGGCGGCCAAATCGGCTATTCGCAGCATTGGTCGGGTCATGGGTTTGCAACCTTACGAAACCGACGCCTTGGCTAAACTTTTTCCGGAAGATTTGAACCGTGCAGATTATTATAAGAAGTCGCCTCTACGCAAACTTTTGTTAAATCCTGTTGAAGGCAGCCGGCACCTGGATCAACTGCAGGCAGAAGATCAACGGAAGGCCAGGCAGATCCTGGATTTGGTCAAGAAGGGAGGGATAGAGGCCAAAGTATTCATGCAATCGGCGCTGTTGGAAGGCTCCTTCAAGAATTCAGGGACTCATGCCTGCGGTGTGGTGATTACCCCGGGTGACTTAACCGATTATGTTCCCGTCAAACATGCCCCGGATGGGCAAATTGCCTTGGTGACGCAATTTGATAACGAAGTTGCTGAGGCCGCTGGTTTGTTGAAGATGGATTTCTTGGGGCTCAACACCTTGACCATCATCAACGATGCTGTGGAATTGGTCAAAGCCATTGATACTACATTGCCTGACCCAGTCGATTTTCCGTTGGATGACGCGCTCACCTACGGGCTTTTTCAGCGTGGGGAGACCATAGGGATTTTTCAATACGAATCTCCCGGGATGCAGAAGTACCTCAAGGAACTCAAGCCGGACAAAATCGAAGATTTGATTGCGATGAATGCCTTGTATCGTCCAGGTCCATTGGCGTATATCCCCAATTTTATTTTGCGCAAGCACGGCAAAGAACCCATCGTGTACGATTTGGCCGATATGGAAGAGTTGCTGGGCGAGACCTACGGCATCACCGTGTACCAAGAACAGGTTATGCTCTTGAGCCAAAAATTGGCCGGCTTTTCCAAAGGCAAAGCGGATGAATTGCGTAAAGCCATGGGAAAGAAAATTCCCGAGAAATTGGCCAAGCTCAAACCGCAGTTCTTGGAAGGTTGTCGCGAAAGAGGTCATGAGGAAACAGTGGCCTCCAAGGTTTGGAAGGATTGGGAAGCCTTTGCTGAATATGCTTTCAACAAATCGCATTCTACGTGTTATGCGTTAGTGGCCTTCCGAACGGCATACCTAAAGGCCCATTATCCGAGGCAATTTATGGCGGCTGTTCTGTCGAATCATATGTCGGATATCACCAAAGTCGCTTTTTTTCTGGAGGAGTGCCGCAGAATGGGTTTGCAGGTTTTGGGTCCTGATTTGAACGAATCGCTTTTTAGATTTTCGGTAAATGCATCGGGTCAAATTCGTTTTGGTTTAGGGGCTATCAAAGGGGTTGGCGAAGGTGCGGTGGAGAACATCATTGAACAGCGTGCAGTTGGCGGGACTTTTCGATCACTCTTTGATTTTTGCAAAAGAATTGACCTTCGTCAGGCCAACAAAAAAACGCTGGAAGCCTTGGCCCAGGCGGGTGCTTTGGATCGCCTGGAGGGCATACATGGGAATCGAAGGTTGTTGCTGGATGCCGAGGCCGGAGGAGGTTCACATTTGCTCGAAAAAGCTCTGCGTTTCGGGCAACAATACCGCGAGTTGAGCCTTAAATCCCAGACATCTCTTTTTGGGTCTGAAGGGATGGCGGATATCAACGAACCTGTTTTTCAACAAATTGAGCCATGGGCATCCCTTGAAATGCTGAGAAGGGAAAAGGAGGTGGTGGGTTTGTACATTACCGCTCATCCGTTGGATGACTATGCTTTGGAAAGTAAATTCCTAGGATTCACGGCTTTGTCCCAATTGGACGAAAGACCTGGTATGGATATTCAAATCGCGGCCCTGGTGACCGATGTTCAATATTTCCGAGACTCCAAGAACCAGGAGGTCCTGGCCTTTGCAGTGGAAGACAAAGATGGGTCGCGTAAATTCAGACTCCGAGGGGACCAGGCCATGAAATTCAAACATTTGATGGACCCCGGTACAGCCCTCTTGCTTTCAGGTCGTTGGGAGTATTTCCAGGGGAAAGATGGGCAGCAGGCGGGCTTTTTTCGGTTCAATAACATTGAACTTCTGTCAGAAATCCGAGACAAACGTTTCCGAACGCTCACCCTGCAAATGTCACTGTCCTCCCTGGATAAGACGTTGAACGCTGCTCTCCACAAGGTCTTGCTGGAGCACCCGGGTCATTTGGCCTTGAGAGTGGAAATGTGGGTCCCCGAAGACCAGCGTTCTGTGGCCATGAATTCAGAAGGAATCAAAGTGGCCCCGGATGAAACTTTGTTCGCGGCTTTGGATCAAATGGAGATAGGCTACGCCTTGCAATAGGTTCAGTGACTGCACCGTAACTTTGGCACGGAATTTGATTAATCTACAATAAACAAACCCACGGTTTAGACAAGCAACGAAAACCTTCACCCTTTAATCCTCTTAAGATGGCTTTTGAATTCACCGATGCTAATTTTCAGGAAACTGCCCTGAATTCCACTCAACCTGTTCTGGTCGATTTCTGGGCCGA
>SYHX01000034.1 GCA_005799025.1 Bacteroidota bacterium
ATTCTAACCAAGAAAATCAAATCAACATCGAATTGGACGAACAGATTGCCGAAGGGGTGTACAGTAATTTGGCGATAATTACTCATTCCAATGCCGAGTTTGTGGTTGATTTTGTCCGACTCATGCCAGGCCTTCCAAAGGCAAAAGTCAAATCTCGAATTGTCTTAACTCCTCAACATGCCAAACGCTTGTTACATGCCTTAGCTGATAACATTGATAAATTCGAGCAAGTACACGGGGGTATAGACCTCGGAGAAGTTATGGGTGGGGGATCTCTTCCCATGACCTTTGGAGGCCCAACAGCGCAGGCTTAAAAGTATAAGTTCTGTCTTGTTAAGGTTGTAGGAGATAGCGTTGAACCGAACGCCCACCCTGTCGGTCTTGTAGGTTAAGGAGATACCAACCTGGCGCTATTGAAGCATTTTTTTCAATCTCTGGAGAGAAATCCCAGTGCAATTTGTCTTGTTCGCAGGCTTCAGAACTCCAATTCTTGGAATATAAGGTAAGTCCCCTAAGGTCAATGATTTGGGCCACCAAGCCCAACGGCAGGTCCAAATCACTAATATCTAAGGTGACATTCCCCTTGCCAGGGTTGGGGTAAACTGTTGGTGCTTTCATTGCGAATTCGTGAACTCCAGTGGGAGGAATCACGACGACTTCCCGGTGCTCGATGAGAGAGTCGACGCATTGATTCGCTCCGTAAACCCACAAGCTAACTGGATAAACCCCTGGTTGGTTGTAGCGTTTCTGCGGGGCATAACCAGCAGTGAGTGGTGAGCCGTCACCAAAATTCCAAACGTAGTAGGACCCGTATTGACTTTGATTTAATAGGCCTAACAAAGCGCCGCGAACGATGGTATCTCTCGTCAGGGAAAATGCGGCAACAGGAGTGTAGGGGACGCTGATGACACGAGTGATAGTGTCGTTACCAAAGCTGTTGTAGGCTATGAGGGTAATTGGGATCGATCCTGGTGTAGGGTTTAGATTGACTAGGGATGCGTTGGAGATCATTCCTCCTGGTAACAGCCATCGGATGCTGTCGGCAAATGTCGCATCTGATCGGACCTGCAATTGAATCGGTCTGCAGCCGGATGTTTCCCAATCAAACGATGCTAGGGGAGCCATGGAATCCACCAAGACTTGGAAGTCGTCAAGGTAGAGGTTGTTGCCTCGGCGGTTAAAGAATTCAATTCGAAGAATCACGGAAGAGGCCGGCCTGAATTGGGCGAGGTTCAAAGTGTCGCGATACCATTGATGGCCATAAAATGGTATAAATGCATTGGAATCTGGGGTGGTAGTCCCAAGGCTCGTACCGCCTTTGGCCCAGAGCCTTTGATAGGTGATTCCACAATCGGTTGATGCCGAAATCAAGAGCGAATCCCAAGCAGTCTGGCTTTGGGCATGGTTTCTGTTGTTGTGCGCATAGGCTCTTTGAAAACGCAACAAAAATCTCCCGCTGTTGGGTATAGGGATTTGACCAGTCTCGATATAATCCCTTTGATCTAAAATACTATAATTAAAAGCATTTATGTACAATGAGCGGAACCCTGTGGCTAGGCCAGAACTTGTCGAATAAGACCAAGAAATAGCATTGTCGGGATTGAATATTCGGTAACCGGCCGAGGAAAGAGTTCCTGTTTCGAAGTTTTCCAGCAAGGGAGTGGACCACCTTGCCCGCACATTTAAATTATGTTGCAGAATATTGTCCGTGCTATCTTCTTCGGGAAACTGGTTAGGCCATGCTTGGATATAAACCGTGGGCGCCAAGGGTTGGCTGCTTCCTTGCGAGGAGAGGAGCAGGGTCCCTGTGGCTACGGTGTCGCTAAGGTTAGTGCCTAGGGCAACGGGTCTTTGGATGAAGGTTAGGTTACTGGGGTTAAGGCCATACCCTAATCGGTAGGAGGGCACCACAGAGTCTCCCTGGTTCGTGACAATATAAACCAATTGAAGACTATCCAAACAGAGCGGGGAGGGCTGAACCAAGGGTCCGCGAACTGTGAGGTTGTAACGACCTCGGTAAGGAGGCGTAGGGGTATGGGTCAAAGACAAGAGTCGGAAAGCAGAATCAACTTGGAGCAATCCATTACCGTATTGATTGTCCTCACCTACACTGCCTAGATCCAGACCTGATTGGTATAATCCCCTCAAAATTGTACTTCCCGGCAAATTTGGAAATGCTTCTTTGAGAAGGAGAACCGCTCCTGAAACATGGGGCGATGCCATAGAGGTTCCTGTTAGGTTTACGTATCCAGTGGTCCCACCTATAGAACGCACGTTGGTGCCGGGTGCGACAAGTTCAGGCTTGATAAGTAAGGAGGAGTCGGTGCTAAGGCAGATGGAGGGTCCCCTACTTGACGATGGCGCGATGTTGATTACATTCATTGGGCTTACGCTCACATTGCCGGTACAGAAAACATTGACATCGTTTATGTTGATGTTTTTGGGGGAGGTTATGGTCGAAGTACCTGATCCGCTATTTCCAGCCGAAAACACCACGGCTATTCCCGCTGCGGATAAGGCGTTGAATAGGGGCATATAGGTTGGGCTGTTGCATTGTGCACTGTCTTGGGTGGGGCCTCCCCAGCTGTTGTTGATGACATCGGGCATGTCATGAACGGTTGAAGCTAAGCCGTCAGGATTCAAGGCCCATTGAAATGCAGCCGTGGTGGAACCTCCGGTACACAGAGCCCCTGCAGCAATCCACTGCGATTGGATGGCTAGACCTATGGTGTCTTGGGTCAGGTGGTCTAAGCCCAGCATGGTCCCCATGACATGGGATCCGTGGGATGTTGTTCCACCACAATCCGTAGGGGTGTTCCCTGAACCTAACCAGGCTTGAGAGGCAGGCACAAAGTTGCCTCTCCAACGGTTGACTAGTGCCGGATGGGTTCCCCAAACTCCGGTGTCAATGTTCATGCCAAGCCGTCCGCGACCTTTGTATCCCCGTCGCCACAAAAGTGGCGCTTGTACTGCTCTCAATCCTATTTCCGTGCCACCCACACTTTCAGTCCCTGGAGGCGAGGCAGGTGCTTGCAGGACGGGATCCGCTGCATGGGTACGGTCTTGGTCCAATTCTATCCACTCGATTTGCGGTGCATAGCGTTCCAACAAAGCCAACAGATACACGGGACTGGCTTCAATCACGAAGAGGGAACTGATCCAGTACGGTTGAACCAAGGTCAAGTGACCTTGACCTAATTCGCCTCCAAGCGCTGTTAATCGCTCCAGCCACAGGGGCTGGATTATCGAGGCTTTGGTTTGAAGTAGGTGAATTGTAGAGCTCGCTCGTTCTAAGGGCAAGGTGTGTAGTTCATCCCAAGCCCTTTCGAGGGAATCCACGGGAACCCTGTCCTTCACAAGAACCCGCACTTTGAGGTTTTGTTGACTGAATCCCACATTGGTTGCATTGGAGACCCATTGACGGCATGTTTGCAACAAATATGGATTTATGGGATGGCTGGACAGTGAACTTGCATAACAGCCCGTCACCGAGCATCCTACCCATGCTCCGACTAGCCATAAGAAATGGAGTATCTGACCTTTAACCCAAAGAGTTTTGAAAAGCGTTAATTTAGGAGTCCATTCATGGTGATGTTGTTCGGCATTTGGGATTAAACTCTCCTCGGTTCGTAAGGTATCAGGCATGGATGCGGTTCAATTCTTTCAAAATTAAGCAATGGCCACGGTTTCGATACGCGACGTGCAGATGGTTAATGAGGGCGAAGTGAGGATGGTGAATGTTTTAGTCCGAGATGGGCGAATTTGGTCCATTACTGCCACCGATCGAATGCCAGTTGCTGACATTCGTATAGAGGGTCGTGGGGCCTTCTTGTTGCCCGGTTTGGTGGATGATCAGGTTCATTTCAGGGAGCCTGGTCTGACCCACAAAGGCTGCATTCGCACAGAAAGTCGAGCTGCTTTGCGTGGAGGGGTCACTTCCTTCATGGAGATGCCCAATACCAGTCCACCGACCTGCGATCGGAAGGCTTGGGAATGGAAAATGGGGGTAGGTGCCAGAGATTCTGCAGTGAATTATAGTTTCTACATGGGTGCCAACGGGAATAATTTAGAAGATTTGTTACAGGCGGATTACCGGCAAATTCCCGGGGTCAAAATCTTCATGGGTTCCTCGACCGGGGAATTGTTGGTGGATCAACCTGAAGTCTTGCGTGAATTGTATTGCAAAATGCATCATCATCATCCAGGTGTTCCAATATCGTTGCATTGTGAAAATGACAAGGTCATTGCGAGAAGCGCTCATGATTTCGCATTGACCAAGCCAAAGGAATTATGGACTGCAGAGGATCATCCTCGAATCCGTAATCACGAAGGCTGCTATGTGTCGAGTAGGCTTGCCAGAGAACTTGCGGAGGCATGCCAAGCGGATATCCATATTCTCCACCTGACGACTGCTCAGGAAGTTGCTGATATCAAAGAATATAAGTCGAGAATAACGATAGAGAATGGTATATTTCGTCCCATCACCACGGAGGCTTGTGTTCATCATTTGTGGTTTGACGAAAGCGATTACGAGCGTCTTGGTAATCGAATCAAATGGAACCCGGCCATCAAAAGTGCTGCAGACAGGCAGGCCCTCCTCGAGGCCGTTCGAGAAGGATGGATCGACGTGGTGGCTACGGATCATGCCCCGCATACCTATGAAGAAAAATCGAAAGCGTATACCGAGGTGCCAAGCGGCGGACCTTTGTTGCAACATAGTTTACTAATGATGTGGGAGTTGGCGATGCGTGGTCATTTCACGGTGGAGCGGGTTGTGGAATCCATGTGCCATGCCCCGGCTTTGCGCTTTGGGGTTAAGGAGAGGGGATTTCTGCGCGAGGGCTATGCAGCGGATTTGGTGCTCTTAGAGGGGAGGCCCATGCAGGTTCATGCCACCGACCTGGAATATGCTTGCGGTTGGTCTCCTGTAGAGGGAGAAGCGTTCACGCATTCGGTCCGAGGGGTATGGGTCAATGGTCAAACGGGTTATTTGGATAACGAATGGGGCTGCAAGGACGCTGGCAGGCCCTTGGTGTTCAATCGATAGGCCCAGCGCTAGTTTGTTTTTAATTCGGCTTTAAAGACCCTTGGTGTACAAACGAGGAGGCTGGTCTATATTTTTATACAAATTTCTTTTATGTTAACCAAAACCCTCAAATCTTGGCTCTGCGTGTCCTTTTCGTTCGTTTTCTTGATGCTTTCCAATGCAGCTTGGAACAAGGCCCAGGCCCAATTGTTGGTGGATGTCGGAACGGGCACTCTTCAAAATACACTGACATCATACCCAGCACCGTACGGAAATTTTTATTGGGGAGCCAAACACCAAATGATGGTTAGGGCTACCGAATTGAATGCCTTGGGAATTGCAGGGGGCACCATGAACTCATTGGCCTTCTTTGTGGTGGTTCCTCAGGGCACTGCTTTGCAGAATTTCACGATCAAAATTGGGACCACAAGCGATACAGCCCTAAGCATAGCCACGGGTTTTATAGGAAACATGACCCAGGTTTATACGGTACCGGCCTACACCGAAGTTTCGGGATGGAATACCCACAACTTCACCCAGCCTTTTTTCTGGAACGGCAGCAGCAATTTGATCATTGAAACCTGCTTCAATAACAATTCCTATATCAACAATGCCGTTATGCGGAATTCGAACGCGGGTTTTACAAGTACGCTCTATTTCAGACAGGACGCCGCAGGTACCTGCACCGGCACACCGGGTCAATTTAGTTTTTTTAGTAGTACGGAACGTTCCAATATGCAGTTGGGCTTTCTGCCCTTGGCGGGAACGGATGCAGCAGCCACGGGGTTAATCAACCCTGCACCACCTGTATTGGGTGGGACCACAGGGCAAGTGATCATGCGCTTATCCAATTACGCCGCCAATACCATCACCGGGGCTACGGTGGGGTACAGCTTGAACAACGGTGCTCCGGTCACCGAAGCCTGGTCAGGTTCATTGCCTACCGGACAGTCGGTTAGCCATACGTTTACGCCCACCTTGGCGCTTCCTTTGAATCCTCCTGCGGATTTGAAAGTATGGGTGGTGAATCCATCGCCCGGTCCGGACATCAATGCGGGTAACGATACCTTCAGGGTAAGCTTGTGTTATGCATTGCCGGGCGGGGTTTACTCCGTAGGGCCCGGAGCTGGAGCCGCTTTTCCAACTTTGCAAGCCGCGGTGCAGGCAATTCGATGCGGCGGCATTGCCGGCCCTGTGACCTTCGAACTTCAAAGCGGGTTGCATTATGGATCGTACAGCCTGGGGAATATTCTGGGATTATCGGCGTCCTCGACCTTAACGTTTACCTCCGCCACGGGCAATGCCGCGGATGTGGTTCTTATTCAAGATACCTCAACAGCGGGTACAGAACGTAGCATCTTTGTTTTGAACAATGCTGAGCACATTCGTTTTCAGAATCTGACCTTAAGAAGGACGATGATGAACGGCTCGGCGACTGGGGGCACTTTTCCAACGGCTCATATCGATGCCAACAATGCAGGATTCCTACAGGTCTCGGGTTGTGTCTTCCAAGATTCGGTGGTTCTCGCCTTCCCCAGCCGCGATAATTACGGGATTAACGCAGAGAATTCATCAAATGTGACCATTAGCGGGAATGCCTTCCGAGGTTTCGCCACCGCGGTGGCCTTAGGCTCCAGCTCGGGCTCTGCCCTCACTCTAAATCAAATTACCAATAATTCTTTCGTTGGTTATTTGGATGCCATAACGGCCTTTGATCAATTGGGAATGCTTATCTCGGGAAATACCTTCGATCAACAGCGTCCCAACGGAATGGCCGCGGTGACCCTCAACCAGGTTTCGGCCTGCCAGGTGCATTCTAATCGATTTTCCGGGGTTGTTTACAATGCTCAAATCCGGGTTACGAATTCGAACGATAGTATCGGGCAACCGACTCGTTTATACAACAATTCCATTGCGGTAGATTTCAACCCCAGCGGGGTTTTTGGTTTGAACGCTCCTATTCTTATTGAAGGATTTTCGGATACCTCATTCGCATTTCCTGACCCCAAGGACGGTATCGAATTGGCGTTCAACACCATCAAAGTGCGATGTCTTAGGAACAGCGCATCCACTTCCTTGAATTACGGGTTGATTCATGTAGTGGATAACACCTTTGGTCCGATTGCCCAGACCTCACCTTTTGTAAACTTATCGATTTACAACAATAATCTTTATGCAGAATCCGTGGGAGGCTCGGCTGTGCCTTCCTCCTGGGCGGCCTTGTTGTTGGAAACGGATTCCATCGCCCGTAGCTGCACAAGTAACTACAATAACTTCTATCACAAGCCAATACCTGGCCAAACCCAAGGGGGGAATTTGATTTCCATACAATTGCTAAATCTATCCTTTGCAACTTGCAGTTCTTGGACCGCTGCCTATAGCAAGGACAGCAATTCCGTTTCCTTGAACCCGGTTTTTGCAGGAGCTAATTTGTCTATTCCTTTATCGGCCACATTCAACGACCTTGGGACACCCTTTGGGGGAATTGGAAGTGATTTCAACGGCGTAACTCGCAACACCATTACTCCCGATATTGGGGCCTTTGAATTCACACCTTCGCCCAACGATGTAGGGGTGATTTCTTTGGTTAGTCCTGTTTCCGGTTGCGGATTAGGGAGCGCTTTACCCGTAAGCGTGCGCCTTGTGAATTTTGGGACGGTGGCCCAGTCCAATTTCGGTTTGGCCTACTCTTTAGGAGGTGGAACCCCTGTTGCAGAGACTTTTACCGGGACCATTAATCCTGGAGATACGGTCTTGTTCACGTTTACAGGGTTTGTAAATCTTTCTACACCAGGAACCTACACCTTTGCGGCCTACACGACCTTGGGATCGGATGGGCAGAATTTGAACGATACTGTGACAGTCTCCGTTTTGAGTGTACCTCTAATTGGTACCATGCCGTATTACGAAGATTTTGAAGCATCGGCAGGTGGATGGTCTTCTTATGGTACGAATAATTCTTGGCAAAGAGGAACCCCCACAGGGCCTGTCATTACGTCGGCAGGTGGTGGCACCCAGAGTTGGACCACCAATTTGACAGGAGATTATAACAACAATGAATTGAGCTATTTGGAATCACCTTGCCTTAATTTGACCACCTTAACAAGTCCGCAGGTTCGTTTCAAGGTCTGGTGGGAGACGGAACGAGGCTGGGATGGAATGCAATTGCAATATTCCATCGACGGTGGCGCAACTTGGATGGTTGCAGGTACGGTGGCTTCAGGGATTAATTGGTACAACAGCGCCTTGACCAACGGGCCAGGGACGGGTTTAGCATGTTGGAACGGTTCGGCTACCGGCTTCCCCCCTGGTGGTTCACAGGGTTGGCTCACTGCGCAGCATAATCTTCCCTCCTTGGCAGGGTTATCGGGAGTTAAATTTAGATTCTTGTTTGTATCGGATGCTTCTGTTGCCGGAGACGGAGTAGCTATTGATGATTTTCGGGTTTCGGACCCGCCTCCGGTTGAAGCGAAACTGGCCGCCATCACGGCGCCTTTGACAGGTTGCGGTCTGCCCAACAATGCCCAGGTCAGTATTCGGGTCAAAAATCAAGGGACTCAAACTTTAAGCAATATTCCTGTTCATTACCGTATCAATGCATTGGCTCCAATTGCCGAAGTTATGCCGGGTCCTATTGCCCCCGGGGACTCATTGGTTTATAATTTCAGTACACGTGCTAATTTGTCTGTTGTGGGCACCTATACCCTCACGGCCTTCACGGCAGTACCTGGCGATGCAGATTTGAGCAACGATACGGTTAGAACCAATGTGACCCATATACCACAGGTGAGCTCCCTGCCCTATATCCAGAATTTTGAAGCCAATAACGGGGGCTTGACATCGGGCGGTAGCAACAATTCATGGGCTTGGGGTGTACCATCCGGTGTAGTAATCAACAATGCAGCAAGTGGTCAACGTGCTTGGGTAACAAATCTGGGGGGTGATTATAATAATAACGAGCTGAGCTACTTGCAATTACCTTGCTTTACCTTCTCAAGTATCCAAAACGCCAACATTAGCTTTAGCATTAATTTTTCGACAGAGGATATGTATGATGGGGTTAACCTGCAATATTCCACCGACGGTGGTGCAAGTTGGCAGGTTTTGGGTGCCGTTGGAAGCGGCACAAATTGGTATTCCTCACCCTCTGTTTCTTCATCCAACGGGCAACCGGTATGGGATGGTGGCTCGAACGGATGGTTGCGGGCCTCGCATTCCTTGTCCGCTTTGAACAATGCTTCTTCGGTCCTCATGCGTTTTGTGTTTAGTTCGGATGCCTCGTTGACCGAGGAAGGGGTTGGTATCGATAGCATCGTGATTGGAAATACCCCCGTGAATGTCCCCGATATTGGTGTGGCCCAATTGTTGACGCCTACCGCTCCAGCATTGAACCAGGATCATAACGTCAAGGTGGTCATCCGAAATTTTTCTGCCAATGCAATCAACAGTTATTTGGTGAGTTATACGGTGAACGGGATTTTGGTGGATGCCAATACCCTTTCGCGCTCCATACAGCCCAACGATACCATTCATCACATTTTCACAGGTCGATGGAGGCCAACGGTGGGCGGTACGCATCGTCTTTGTGCCTACACGGGCCCTGTTCCCGGTCAGACCAACAATGCCAACGATACCGCTTGCCGAGTCTTTACTTCGGTTGGATTGAATGATAATCTCTCTACAGGATTGACCCTGTACCCAAATCCAGCCCAGACGGAGGCCTTGCTTCAGTGGGGTGAGGATATGGAGGTCCAAAGATTGGAATGGCATGATGCGGGTGGGCGCATGATCTACGCCAATGACTTTAAGGATCCATCGGGTATGGAAAGTGGTCGGGAAAAACAAGTCCGAGTTCTCGTGGCCCAGTGGTCACCGGGCTTGTATTATGGAACACTTACCCTACGCGACGGACACCGCCTTCGCTTGAAGTTGATGGTGCAGCCTTAGTGAATGCCTTGCATCATCCGCTTCATGGGGCGGTTGAGCAAAGCCAGGATGAGGGCGGCGGCCAAGGCGTAGTAGCCCAATTGGAGGTAACCGCTGGTATAGGCCATGAGTTTATCTTGGGCTGTACTGGCCTGGTCACTCAGGGACATGCCCGCACCCAATAATCCAGCAACGTATTGACCGTAGGCCGAAGCCAAAAACCACATGCCCATCATAAGACCCTGCATGCGCAGGGGAGATAACTTGGTCATCAACGATAGCCCTATGGGAGAAAGGCAGAGTTCCCCAACACTAATTACCAAATACGCCAAAACAAAGATTTCGAGGGAGGCCATGCCTTGCGGGTTGGCAAAAAAACGATTGGCATAAAAAAGAATGAAGGCCAGACCCAGCATTGCAAAGGCCATAGAAAATTTGAGGATGGAATTGGGTTCGGCTCGGCGTGCACTGAGTCCTACCCAGACCATGCCCAACAAAGGAGCGAATAGAATAACAAAGAAAGCATTGGCGGAATTATTCGCTGCGTTGGCGTCCATGGTAAATCCCCAAAAGTCCTGATTCTGAAGATTGTACAAGGCAAATTGGCTAAGGGAGCCTCCGCTTTGTTCAAAAAACGCCCAAAAAATAACCGAAAAAAGGATAAAGAGCATAGCCGCCCCTAGGCGTAGGTTTTCGCTTTTGGAAAGGGACCGCATTTCCCAGGCCAAATAAACCAAAGTCAAGGGGCCAATGATGGACATAAACCGATCCGTATAACGGGTATCGGTAATCATAAACCAAACCGGCACGATGGCCAACAAGGAAATATAGTAGATCAAGGCTTCTCGACCCAGTCGGGGTTCCTGCGGCATATGCCGTAGGGGCGAAAGCCCTATGGAGCCAAACGACTTTTGGGTCATCAAAAAAACAAGAAGACTAATGCACATGGCCACCGCAACCAGATAAAAAGCAGCATTCCAGGAAATATTCTTGGCTACCAAAATCATAATGGTACCTCCCAAGAAAGCCCCGATATTGATTCCGGCATAAAACAAGCTAAATCCAGCATCCCTGCGGCTGTCGTTTTCGTGGTACAATTGCCCGACCATGGTCGAAATATTGGGCTTAAAAAAACCACTCCCGATGATGTTAAAACAAATCCCCAGATAAAAATTATTAACAGGATCCATACCCATGAGAATTCCGCCAATGCACATCAATATAGAACCCCATAACAACGATTTGCGAAATCCCAAAAAGCGGTCCGCCAGTATGCCGCCCAAGAAGGTGAACGCGTACACAAAGGATTGAATGGAACCGTATTGCAGGTTCGCTTGTCCATCACCGAGGCCAAGTTGGGTGACCATAAAGACCATTAACATCCCCCGCATTCCGTAGAAGCAGAACCGCTCCCACATTTCCACCATAAAGAGGTACCAAATTTGTTTGGGGTAGGTTCCCTTGAAGTCGCGGATGGACAACAAGGATTCCTGCTCCGATACGCTGAGGTGATCGGAGGGAGCTGTAGAATTGCTCATGAAGGTGGGGTGGTTTAAAGGACGTTATTTTCCTTCATGACGGAATTCAGCCAACGAAGCATCAGGAACAAAAGCAAGGCTGCGGCCATCACCAATCCGAAGTTCAGCATGAAGAAATCTTTTTTGTCATCGAAGCTCTCCCAAAGGCTAGAGAGCATCCCGGACATTTTGTTGCCAACCGATACCGCCAAAAAGAACCCGCCCATCATCAGGGCCGTGATTCTGGGTGGGCTTAGTTTGGAAACCAAGGACAAGCCCATGGGGGACAAACAAAGTTCACCAACGGTAATCACACCGTATGAGGCCATTAGCCAAAAAGAACCGGCTTTCATGTTAAGGTCGTTGGTGGCCATAACGGCTCCGACCATCACTAATGCAGATAGGGCTGTGATGACCAGACCGAAGGCGATTTTGGTAGGCGTGCTGGGTTCCTTACCGCGCGACCGAAAGAATCCCCAAACGCCTACCATAACAGGTGTCAAAAGGACGACCCAAAAGGGGTTCATGGACTGGTATAATTCAGTAGAATACAGCCTTAGGCTCTGTCCCGAAGGTGGTATCTGCTTCTTAGGCAGATTCTTGAAATAGGCCCTGGACTTTTCGGCCTGGGACACGTTTTCGGAATATTCGGCTTTGGCTTTGAGTTCATCCGCCGTGTTGCCGGGCATAGCGTTTTCTTGAGCTCGCTTCATTTTCATGGCGATGCCAAATTTTTCGTCGTTCATTTGAACGATTCCGTGGTTGGTGACTACCTGGGCCATGCCGAAATTTTCGGCTGCTGGGGCTATTGCCGCCGGCATTTCCCTGTCGGTATAGTCCTCAGCCCAAACTGTTAAGGCATCTCCGTTTTGATGGAAAATTGCGAAAAACAGAATAACACAGGAGAAAACTGCCAATAACGCCTTGATGGCTCTGCGCTCCTTGGCTTCGGCCGTGAAGGCGAGGTACACGAAGAAGGCGATTACCGGTATACACCCAATAATGAAGGCATCGTTGGTATCGGTACCCAATAGATTGCCCGGTATAGCGTATCCGATGGCCCCAAAGACAAACATAGGCAAAAGGGTCATGGATAGAATTTTGAGGGTGGACATATCCCCCTCCTTGAGGGGCTTGACTTGGTCCACATGCTTGATATGCGGAATCCCCAGGAGGAAAATAGCGACTCCAATCAACATACCGACACCGGCCGCGGCAAAGGCATGCCCCCAGCCATAATTGATCCGCATGTAGGCTGCAACGAAATTGCAAATAAAGGCGCCCACATTGATACCCATATAGAAAATATTGAAGCCCGAGTCCTTCTTGTTTTTGAGGGCATCCGTATTATAGAGGTTACCCACCAAGGTGGAGATATTCGGCTTGAAGAATCCATTGCCAAGGATAATCAGGGCCAAAGCAGCATAGAAGGTTTCGATACTGTGCACCGATAACAAGAAGTAACCGGAGGCCATCATCAGACCACCCAGGATAATGGACCTTCGGTAGCCAAGCATGCGGTCAGCCAGGAGTCCACCTATGAAGGGGGTCAGGTAAACCAAACCCAAATAGGTGCCGTAGATATCGGATTTGGTTTTGGAGTCAAAACCCATGCCCCCGTTATTCCAGCCATCGAGCATGTATAGCGAGAAAATACCCAGCATGAGGTAATAGCCAAATCTCTCCCACATTTCGGTGGCAAAGAGGTACCATAATCCGGTAGGGTGGCGGTCGGAGGCAGCGTTGTTGTTGTTGCTCATAGGTTGGTTTGGAAGTGAAACAAGGGCCTGCAAGGGCTAGCGGTTGTGAAATTAAGCGAAAACCCAAGAAATTGACCTATAGCATGCCTTTCTGGGTTACGAAAACGAATCAAAGTGATCCAAACAAGCGTTTAAAGGTTTTTTTGGAGGAAACCGGTGATTTTGGTGAACAACTGCAAGCGGGTTTTGCCCCCGCTGATCCCGTGGTTCTTGTCGGTGTAGGTGATGAATTCAAAGTCTTTGTTGAGGTCCACCAGACGTTTGGCCATGACAGCGGCATTTTGGTAATGCACGTTGTCATCTGCGGTTCCGTGGATTAGGAGGTAGTTTCCTGCCAATTTGGCTGCATGGTTTTCCGGAGAATTATCGTCGTAACCTTCCGGATTTTCGGATGGCAATCCCAGGAAACGCTCTGTGTAGATGGAATCGTAAAAGCGCCAGTTGATTACCGGTGCAACGGCCACCGCGGCCTTGAAGACCTCGGCACCTTTGGTGATTGCCAGGGAGCTCAGGTAGCCTCCAAAAGACCATCCGAAAATGCCAATCCGTTGAGCATCTACCCATGAAAGTTTCCCAAAATACCGGGCAGCCGCAATTTGATCATCGCATTCTAGCTTGCCCAATTGCCGGTAGGTGGCCTTCTCGAAAGCTGCACCTCGGTACCCTGTTCCTCTGCCGTCCACCGAAGCGACGACATAACCGAGGGTGGTCAGGTATTGAAACCACAGGTGGTACTGGCCCAGAGAGGCATCCACGGTTTGACTACCCGGACCACCGTAGACAAACATCAGGAGGGGGTAGCGCTTCTTGGGATTAAAATTCTGAGGATGAATTACATAGGCGTTAAGCATCGTTGAGTCGGCGCCAGGAACTTGCATAAAAGATTTGGGGCCCAGAGGAGCTTTTTGCAATTGAAGTTGAAGGGCTTTATTATCCTGCAGTACCCGAATTTCTTGGTCTCTGCGATGCAGACTAACCCGCAGAGGCTGGTCTAAATTGGTGTGTTGCAACACATGGTAATCGTAGGTTGGACTAAATCGGGCGGTGGTTTTGCCATGCTCCTCCCCGATCAGCATTGCGGTAGGAATCGGCTGAGTCGGCGCCGATTGTTGAGGCTGTAAGTTGGGGAGAGCGGCCCGAAAAAGCTGTCTTTCCATTGGTGTAGGAGATGCCAAAGCGTAGTAGTATTCGCCTCTAGCTTGGTCCACCCCATAAAAATCCGTGATCTCCTGGCCATCAGGGCTGAGGGGGACCGTTTCATTCCCTTGCATGTCGTAGAGGTACAGGCGTTGGTATCCGGTCCTTTCACTGGAATGGACAAAGTGAGTCCCGCTTTTTAGAAAAACAAGATGATCATGTAGGTCCACCCAGGTTTCGGATTCCTCACGACGCAATAAACGCCGTGTCCCGCTTTGGCGGTCAACTAAGGATAAATCTAAACGATTTTGGGCCCGATTCATGGTTTGAACCCATGCCAAGCCGGCATCGTAAGTCCAGCCTATTCTCGCCAAATAATGTTCTGCATCGTCACCGGTACGGTGATCTTCCTCAAAGAGACAGCGGGGAGCTTTCTCGTTTAATTCCAAGATCCACAGGCTCACGGACGCGTTGGCTTCGCCGGCTTTGGGATATTTGAAACGCATCTCTTGCGGATATAGGTTGCCCTCGTAAAGGGGAATGCTCATTTGAGGAACTTTGGATTCGTCAAAACGCAGGTAGAGCAAGGCTTTGCTATCCGGTGACCATGCAAAAGCTCGGGTTAGTTCCAATTCTTCTTCGTAAACCCAATCCCCATGACCGTTGATCACTTGATTGACGGCTCCGTCTTGGGTAATACGACGCAAACTTTGCCGATCCAAGTCTATGGTATAAAGATCGTTTTGGTAAACAAAGGCAATGGAGCGGCCGTCGGGTGAAAAAGTGGGGGCCATCACCTTGGCACTGTCCATCAAAGGGATTAGGCTGCGGTTGCTTCGGCTCCATACGAAATATACGGCTTTGGTCGAGTATCGATACACCGGTTCGGTTTGGGTGGCGAGCAGGAGTACCGTTTCATCAGGGGATAATTCAACATCATCCCAGATCAGACCTTCCGGGTAGCTTGAGGTTCGCAACCAGCTCTCCTTGAGTAAGGTATCGGTGACTTCACCGTTTTGGTAGGCATAAATAAGTAAGGCATTTTCTTGAGTAGAATCACCAATACGTTGGTTGTTGTAATAATGAATACCATCCATTAGGGGTTCCATAACACCGGCCCCTCGTTGGGAGTATTTTCCTGATGCAAAAATGGACTGCAGGCTTAGTGCGTTCTCAGGAGCAGGGGTATCCGTTACCGATGACACCTTTGGCTTATGGGAGGTGGTACGGGATTGGGCAAGCAGGGTTGGTGCACCGGGCCCAGCAGTCAAGGCCAAGAGGCAGCTTATCCCTGCCCATCGTAAGAACTTGTTAGGTATCATGGTGTCGAAAGGGGTCGAAAGATTTAGAGGTTCCATTGAGCTTGGAGGAGAAAGGCCCGGGGTGGGCCCAGATTGCCGGGGACAACGGCGTAGGCTCTGTTGAAGGCGTTCCGTACCAAGACCGAGATTTTGAAATGCTTTTGAATTTGATAGGCCGTTCGCAAATCGACGATCCAATCCCCTTGGTTGTTTTGTTGGCGAAATTCTGCAGTGCCTGGAATAAAGGAATAAAAAATATCGTCAATTTTGAGCATAAAGCTGTTGTAGCGAAGGTTAATACCCGCTTGCATTCGCCCTCTTTCCCATAACAAGTCGGACCTCCACAGGTGGCGGCTGCGGTATTTGAGGGTGTCTTCTACGATATAGTCCGGTTCCGAAGGAATGGGCATGGCGTACTGGGTAGGTTGGGTGAACGTATAGCCCATCATCCAACGTAGGGTGTGGGTGCCCATTCGGGCTTGTCCTTCGGTCCCTGCTTCAATGCCCCACATCACAGCCGTGGTGTTCAGGAGATTGATCGCCTTGAACCCAGCACCATCGGGCCATAATTTGAAACTAAATTCGATCATGTCGGTATAACGGGTGTAGAAGGAGGCAAGGTCTATCCCGCCTTGGATTGAACCGAATTTATAACCCTGGCGCAGGCCTATTTCACCGCTCCACCCTTGCTCTGGTTGCAGAACAGGGTTGGGTAACACTTCCACCGCTCCCCCCACGGCCCGTACATAGCGCTCGGCTACCGACGGTGCACGAAAACCCTGACCCACCGAGGCCCGGAGATGGGTAGCGGGTCGCAGGGCATAGGTCAACCCCGAACGAAAAATGGGAAATCGAATCAAGGAATCGGATTCGATACGGGTGGATTCCATGCGCCCACCCAATGAGAGACCCAGACGACCGGCTTGGATATCCATTTGGGTGTACAGTGCCACCGAGCGGCTGTTCCGATCCCCGTAAAGACCTTCACTTTGCACGTTGTTATGAAGGTAGGTGACTCCGCTGTTGCTGACCCAGCTCGATTTGTTTGGCCCCACAAAGCGTCGTTGAAATTGGTATTCGTGGTAACGCATCAAACCGCGCACATTACGATCGCTGTCGCCCATGTTTTGGGTGAGGTACCAACGGTTCTTGAGGGCGTGATTATTACCCCAAGGATCCGTATAGCGAAGGACAGGGTCCAGCATAGCACGTCGGCTAAGCAGGGTGTCGTTGGTTCCTACAGCCGGAAAATGCGCGGAGTCCAAATTGTTCCAAAACAGAAAACTACCATTTTTTTCGGTCATCAAGTTCGCTGCCAGACTCAACATGAGTTTGGAGCTGAGGCGATAACGCAAGGCGGTATTGACCCGCAGACGGTTACCAAATTCACCCACACGGTACCCGGGATCAGTGAGGGCCATGGCGCCCACCGTCCAATCCAGACGTCCTGAATTTTGTTGATAGAAACCGTTGATACCGGATTGAAGGGGCATGCGTCCGGGATAAGGGTCCGTGAATTTGGCCGGAGGGTGATCGTAACCCAAGGCATAGGTCTGCAGCATTCCACCCGGTTTGAGCCCCGGCCATTGACTTCGCAGATGAATGGCTCCTCCCAAGGCCCCGCTTCCAAAAAGGACTGACGATGCCCCTTTGATGACCTCAATCTGCGATAGCATTTCCATGGGCATAAAGGCCCAACGCACATCGTTGGCATCGGCGCTCAGCAAGGGCATTTCGTCCAGGAGTACCTGAACCCTACTTCCCGCCCCGTAACTAAATCCCGAAGTACCGCGGATATTGGCTTGCCCGTTCACTATGCTGACCCCTGGTACCCGGTCCATGGCATCGTCCAAGCGGGTTAAGTTGTTTTGGCGCAGGAGTTCAGGTTGCAGGATTTGCATGGAGACCGACACTTCAGAGAGTCTTTGTTCAAAGCGGCCAGCGCTGATGACCACGGCCTCCAGGTTTTGGGTAAGCGGTTCCAAAACAATGTTCAAAGGACCCCAGGTTCCATTGGATGCAGGGAATGGAACAGGGATCCATCGGGTCATGTATCCTACTGCAGAAACACGAAGGGAACAACCCTGGGCCACCGCTATCAATTCAAAACTGCCATCGCTTCGGCTCGCTGTTCCTCCTGTAGGGGGTGGGGTGGTCAAGTTGTGGGCGGGACACATCCATTGAAGGTTGGCTCCTGCCAAGGGGCTTTGAAGTTCAGCGTCCAGAACCTTTCCTTGCAGGAAGGCTTGAGCTTGGGTTCCATCAGTCACGCCAAGGCTAAGGCACAGGATTCCGATCCAAAATGTTTTTAGAGTTGTACGGTCCATTGCACTTGAAAGTTACGTTGTTCTCCAATATTGCCAGGTACGGGCATCCAGCTCCTGTTTAGCGCGTTGCGTACGATGAAATTAAAACGGTAGCGTCCCTGATAGCTAGTCCAACCAAACCTAAGATCCACCAACCAATCCCCATGACGGGTTCGGATTCGGTGATCCAACAGACCAGGGATAAAACGATAATAGTCTTTGTCAATATTGAGAGGAATAGAATTGTAACGAATTTGGCTGGTCAATGTCCAGGACTTCAGGTGATACGAAATTTCTGCTCGTAACAAATTCCGGTAACGATACTTCAGGAAACGCATCAAATCCGTCAAGGTTGAATTATAGGCAGAATCAAAGGCCGGTGGACGCAGATTCAGAGGGTTACTGAACGTATACCCTAAACGGTATTGGAACATTCCTTTGGACGATGGCAGGCTTCCACTAAATTGAGCTTCAACACCTTGTATCGTGGCTTCTGGTACACCCATCGGTTTGAAACGGGCGTATTTTTGAGCAATTCTAGACAACTTTTCGTTATCACTTAATGTTGAATCATTGAGCCAGGCGTTATCCTGGGCATCGTAAACAGTGGGTAATTGAACACTAAAATTAAATTCGACGAGGTTGCGGTAGAAGGAATGGAAGAGGGCGAGGTCCAGTTCGGGTTGCCAAGCACTGCGTCCAAATCGATGCAGGTAACCCACTTCGGCAGACCAACTTTCTTCGGCGTTCAAGGTGCTATCGCCCAGAATTCGTACCCCGCCGATTTTGGAATTGGAATAGAGTTCGGCGATGCTGGGTAAACGAAAGCCTTGGCCGATGGAGGCCCGTAGGAATCCACCCCGAGCTGGGTCGGGCGTTGGGTCTATCCACAATGGCATAATTTGAATCGAATCAAACGATGCGGATTGAAACTTATTGTTAAAACGACTGGGTTTCACAAGGTGGTAATTGAGGGAAGTCCTGATTTGGGGTAGGGTAAGGCGTTCCAGTCCGTTCGTCACATAACGCTCCATACGCATTCCGCCCCCCCATGTCCAGCGATTTTCTTGGTAATCGGCTTGGGCATAGATCGCTTGCTGTGAAGAACCTTGTTGACGATAGAGGTTCTTGGAATCAATGGTATTCTGTTGGAGAACTGCACCCACCATCAAGGAAATGTTTTGGGACGGAATTATCCATCGCAGCGTAGGTTCGCTGTAGGCCATAAGCGCAAGCGCAAAATCTTCGTTGTTGAAATTATTGTAAGAATAATAATAACGGTTCAACCATCGGAATTGAAAGCGAGCGCCGAGATAAGTGATAGATGGATCAATGAGCCAACGCCGGTTGATTTGCGGGTTGGTGGAACCAGGTGCGGGCACAAACGCATCGGTATCGCTTTTCCAAATCGAAAATAAACGCATCGAGTCAATCAAAAAATGACCGGATAAACCGACCGACCAACCGCGCCCTAAGCTCTGTCGAAAATTCAATCCACCGCGCAGTCTTTTGCTGGTTTCTCCAATCCTAAATCCCTGGTCTGCAACGGCTTGAAAACTCCCTACAACTTCGGTTTTCCCATATCGAGCGCTGTGCAAATACGATAAGCCATTCATGGTCGGGTAATTGGAACGCCCCCACGGGTTGCGATGAAAGGTTGGTGGCTCGGCATAGATTCCACTGAAACCGCTGATTACATGCAGTGGTTCAGGACCAGGTCTGCGGGTACGAAAATGAACCACGCCACCCAAGGCAGAGGATCCGTATAAGGCGGAACCAGCGGTTTTGAGAACTTCGATTTGTTCTAGTTGCTCGGTAGGCAGCAATTTCCAATGGACTTCGGCCGCATCTGCCGAAAGGAGAGGCAACCCGTCCAAAAGCATCAATGCACGGCTTCCGGCGTTGAGGGTAAATCCTCCACTTCCGCGGATACTTAGTTGGCCCCTAAGGCTGTAGACCCCGGACATCCGGTTCAAAGCATCTTCGGGGGTCAGGCTGTTGAAGGTTTCGACATCTTGACGTGTGAGGAGGCCCAAGCTTGCGGTGGATCGCTCCAATCGTTGGACAATCCGGGAACTGGTCACCACCACCGGTTGCAAAACTTTGAGGTTGGCATTCCAAGAGGTATCGCGGGTGGGTAGATTGACATCCAAGGGGGGGGAGCTTGCCTGGCCCAGCAATAGGGTTGGCGCTGTTATATGGGCGCTGATCATAACCCAAAAGGAAAGTCGAATAAATGAAAACAAAGCCGGTCTTGAAAAACCGAATTTAGCCATAAAAGTCATGAAAAAAGAAACGATCATTGAGCTCATGGCAAAGGCCTCTTTACCCGGGGTCGGTCCTGTCACCATCCGAAAGGTACTGGCTGCTTTGGCCTCAGTTCAAGACATGATGAATCCAGGACCTATTGATCATTTTTTGAAAGATCAGCCGCAGGACATTCCACAGAATAAGGTGGACACGATGTTGGGTGTCGATGGCTACCGATTAGCTTCTTTGGGTCCTTGGGGGAAGCGTCTGGCCTTGGCCATAAACAAAGACAAGGACGGACGAGTTCTGCAAAACAATTTGGCCTTCTTTCGAAGGGAATGGGAGATCAGCCAGGGTGAAGGTATACGTTGGGTGGACCTGTATGCAGAAGATTATCCAAGCCAACTTCAGCCATGTATCAACGCTCCTTTGTTGCTGTATGTAAAGGGCAAATTACCAAACCAATACGACTACAGCATGGCGGTGGTGGGTACTCGTAACATGAGTTCGTATGGGGCATTCGTCCTGCGACAATATTTGGAGGAGCTTTCGATCGGTTGGCAGGATTCCTTACATAAACCAATAGTTGTTAGTGGTTTGGCCCGTGGTGTCGACACGCATGCCCACGATTTGGCGCTTGAATGCGGCATGGCGACCTTAGCTGTGATGGCGAACGGATTAGCATCGGTTTATCCCGCCCAAAATCGCGGCCTGGCCTCTAGAATTATGCGTGATGGGGCATTAATCAGCGAGTCACCGGCATACCAATCGCCCGACGCGCGTTTGTTCGCGAGCAGGAACCGTATCATTGCTGGAATATGTACAGGAACTCTGGTAGTTGAGGCAGCAGCCCGTGGCGGAGCCTTGATTACTGCCCGCTATGCTCAAGAATACGGTCGCCATGTATTGGCCTTTCCGGGTAGAGTGACTGACCAAAACTACCGCGGATGTTTGCAGATGATCATGGAGGGTCAGGCCTTGATGACCTGTTCCCCGTATGATTTGGCGACTTTGATGAAGTGGCCTATAAGAGAATGCAGACTTGAAGGGATTCGCTTTGAAGGGCGCACTGCAATGCACCAAAGATCTCCTTTTTACCCAGGCGATTTAAATTCCTCCAAACTATCTCAAAATTTAGGCTTGGGTGCCGCCCAAGTTTTCTCTTCCATGGAATTGCATGAACCGGTCTCTGCCGATCTGCTATGGGAAGCATTCCCAGGAGATTATCCCGGATTCGTGTGTGCGTTGTTCGAATTAGAAACCAAAGGTTGGATAACAAGGAATGTAAGTGGGGCGTTGGTTCGACTTCGTTGATTTCAAAATTTATTTTCAGGTTGAACCGCCTATGATTCAAAGACAAAGGGTGATAACACGGATCAACCTTGCAGACCTAATGTTTTCCTGCAGAGGGAATACTCCGCTGAATCATTGGATGCGATTACCAGACAGCGACCTGTGGACACTTTGGCCAAAAGATTTTGGAACCAATTTTGACCATGGGCGTCGAGATGACTATGCGGTTCGTCCAGAAGCAAAAGAGAGGATTCACTGAGTAAGGCCAAAACCAGGCGCAATTTCTGAGTCATTCCTGCACTGTAGTATTGGACTTGCAAGGAGGCCTTGGCCCTAAGGCCTGCAGCCTCCAATTCTTCCATGGGATGATAACCACCAAGCATTGGATTGAGAGTGAAATGGAAATCAAGTAATTCTTTCAAGGTGAATTCACCAGGAAGTTCCATGCCCGGAGATGCCATGGCGGGTCGTCCTATGGGTGATTCGCTCCATTTCATTTGTCCAAGGTCTGGACGGACCAGCCCTGCTAGACAGTGTAGCAATGTGGATTTTCCACTACCGTTGGGTCCTGTGATGGCAAGCCCGTTACCCGGTTCAATTTGTAAGTTCAGGTTTCTGAAGAGCCAATGACCACCGAACTGCTTGCCGATGGAGTCAAGTTGCAAGACGGGCATGACGCGATTAGGATTTTTTTATTCAATCATCCCACGAATCACTCCGGCGCTGGAATGTCGAACGAATTGCAAAATACGATCTCTGATTTTGGACGGCGCGATATCGACTTCGACTTGTTCAATTGCCCTTGTAATGTTATAACCACGAACATAAATAACCCGATACACGTCTTCAATCAAGCGAATTTCATCTTCCTTGAAACCCCTGCGACGAAGACCAATCACATTGACACCGGCGAAGGATAATGGGTCTTTGGCACATTTCACAAAGGGGGGCACATCTTTGCGGACCAGTGATCCTCCACCCACAAAGCTGTGTTCGCCAATGGTAAGGAATTGCTGAACCGCAACCAGGCCCTCCAAAATTGCCCAATTATGCACCGTTATATGACCTGCAAGGGTGGCCAAATTGGCCATGATGACATGATCGCCCAGCAAGCAATCGTGGGCTACGTGGGTATAAGCCATGAGCAGGCAGTCTCTCCCCACAACGGTTTCATTTCGGTCAGTGGTTCCTCGGTTAATGGTCACACATTCTCGGATGACTGTCCTGTCGCCTATCCTTGTGAGAGTAGGTTCACCCCGGTATTTGAGGTCCTGAGGAGGAGCTGAAATAACCGCACCTGGAAAAACCTGAACTGAATCGCCAATACGGGCGCCTTTCATGATGGTGCATCCCGGCCCCAACCAACAATGGTTCCCAATAATGACATCGTCTTCAATGGTCACAAATGGGGACACCATTGTGCCCTCCCCAATCCGGGCATTTGGGTCAATGTCGGCGAATTTGCTCATGATTTCCGAACCAATTGAGCCATTAATTCAGCTTCAACCACCTTTTGATCCTGAACAAAGGCCTGAGCATCCATACGGCAAATACCCCGACGTATAGGTTCGATGAGTCTTAGTCTGAGAATCAAGGTATCTCCTGGGAGTACTTTCCCCTTGAATTTTACTTTATCAATGCGCGTGAAATAGGTCCAATAACCACCAGGATCATCCATGAGGTTCAGGCACAAAACACCACCGGCTTGAGCCAAAGCCTCAATGGTCAGCACGCCGGGCATGACAGGATTGCCTGGAAAATGACCTTGAAAAAAACCTTCGTTGATGCTAACGTTTTTGATCCCTACAACGTGCTGGTCTGAAATTTCAACGATTTTGTCCACTAAGAGAAAAGGATAGCGGTGCGGCAGAAACTGCATGATTTGATTGGAGTCAAAGACTGTTTCGGTTGGTACCGTTATGACCTTAGAGGCAGCTTTACTTGACTTTTTCCTCTCCTGACTAAGCATGAATTTTCGGAAGGCCAAAGCAAAGGCTGCATTGGAGCTATGGCCTGGCTTGTGGGCGATGGCATGGGCTTTCAACCTCCGTCCAATAAGCGAGAAATCACCAACCACATCAAGAAGTTTGTGACGCGCAGGTTCATTATCGAAATAAAGCTCCCGATGGTTGAGCACTCCAGCATTTTGAAATTGAAGATCTGGATGCCCAAACATATCCCGTAGATTGCCCCAATGTTCTTCTGCAACAGGGTTTTCGATGAAAACAAGGGCATTGTTAAGATCACCGCCTTGAATGAGCTTACTGTTGTACATGGTTTCCAACTCATGTAGGAAACAAAATGTTCTGCAGGGTGCAATTTCCTTGGCAAAGGTTGCCAAAGAATCCATCCTAGCGTGCTGTCTTCCTAAGGCTTTGGAGTCAAAGTCGATAAGAACGGAGACTCTGTAATCTGAATCAGGTAACATATCTATTTCCGTACCTTTGAGGTCATCCTCAAAATGAAAATGCTCTTTCAACTCAAAATACTGCCTAGGGGCATTTTGCTCGGCTATCCCTGCTTTTTGTAGTGTTTCAATAAAGGGCAATGCGCTACCATCGGCGATAGGAAGTTCGGGTGAATTGAGTTCTATAATAACATTATCCAAGTCCATTGCAGTGAGAGCAGATAGCGCATGCTCCACTGTAAGGACTTGGGCTTCTCCCAAACCTAAAGTGGTACCCCTGCTGGTTTCTACAACATATTCAGCCAAGGCGGGGATTTCCACAATAGGATTTAAATCGGTCCTCCGAAAAACGAAGCCGGTATCTTCAGGGGCAGGGATAAAGCGAAGAACCACCGGTGATCCGCTGTGCAATCCTACTCCCTCCATCGAAACGGGATGAGCGATGGTCTTTTGAAATATTGTTTTAGAACTTTTCATGAATGGGTTTCCTCTAGGCTCCTTGGGTCTTGGCCTTTTCGAATTCGCGGACTAGGTTGATATAGGCATCTTTCAAAGTTTGAATTTCAACCTTTAGTTCAGATTCTATTTGGGGGAGCTTGCGAAATAGGGCATTTGACCGCTGATTATCCATATAAGACATGATAGGGGTACCGTTCCATTTCCGGTTGGCATCCTCAATGGTATGCGTTACCCCTGCTTGACCCCCTATTTGAGAACCGGAGGCGATCTGTAAATGGCCAGCAACTCCAACTTGCCCCCCGAAAACACACTTTTCTCCAATTTTGGTACTACCTGAAATGCCTGTTTGCGCTGCAATCACCGAATGGGCACCCAATTCCACATTATGGGCGAGGTGTACGAGGTTGTCAATTTTGCAACCATCACCTACGGTAGTAGCACCCATGGTGGCCCTGTCAATTGTTGCATTGGCACCTACCTCAACATCATTACCCAAAATCACAATCCCAGTTTGAGGAATTTTGGCGTAAACATAATCCTTGTCGGGCGCATAGCCGAACCCATCCGATCCGATCACTGCATTCGCATACAGAACGCAGCGGTCTCCGATTTGACAGCCATCCAATATGCGAACACCGGGGTGCAAAATGCAATTTTCGCCAAGGCTAACCCTTGAGCCAATATAGACCTGCGAGGCTATTCGGCACCCTGCACCAATTCTCGAGTTTTCGGAAATAACTGAATAAGGGCCTATTCCTACATTTACTCCAAGGTTGGCTGAAGGATCCACTGTTGATTGGGGATGAATTCCAAGATGGTAAACAGGTTCTTTTTGAAAGGCCTTGAGAACGAGTCCGAAGGAAGAATAAGCGTCAGAAACCTTGATAATGGTGGTTTGAACTGGTATTAGAGGCAATTCCAAACGGTGGTCAACAATGAGGGCACCCGCACGGCATTGGTCCAGGTGAACCAAATATTTGGGATTAGCAAGAAAAGAAATCTGGTTGGCTCCGGCATCTTCGATTTTGGCGGGGCTGTGGATCACTCGGGTCTCATCGCCAAGGCATTCCCCGCCCACGATGTTGGCGATTTCTTTGCATAGCAATTCCATCATAATCTCGCAAATATCTGCACAATTGCTTCAATTAGGGCTTTCTTAAATGGCTCAAAGGGGATCCTGCTGCACGGCATTGGTTGCTCTGCAGGCAGGTTGTGGTTTTGATTAGTTTTTGGGGAGGTACTGGGTGTATTGCCTTCTTTCAGCCAACAAATCCACACAATAGGCATGGTCATTGAGGGCTTCAAGGGATTGAACCTTGCCTTGGCGGTCTTGGATAAGGATAGGTTGTGGCTCGGGCTTGTAAACCGCGTTTTGAACAATTCCGGCATGGGCCAAATAAGGAATAGCAAGATCATCAAGGCCTAAACGACGGGCTTCCCTATGGCCCGCTTCGTAAATGCGATTTTGGTCTGGCTGTTCAGAACTGAACGCTACGCGTGAAAGCATGCGATCCCTCCATTGTCCGCAGAGGTGTTGCAGCAAAGGTTCGGAAGACCTAGCCCATGCTTTGAGGTGTACCATGATCTCGGCGTCATCCAGACGAGCATAGGCATTTCGCAAATCGCAATTATTGCGGAAATCGTTGGCGTTCGGTGGGCTATCGAGGAAAAGGGAAAGGTCTTCAGAAAGTTGAATGGGCAGGCCGCCCATCCGGCATTCTCTTGCCCTGCGAATAATATGTCCCATCAGATATTCTGCAGATAGTACGGTTTTGTGCAAATAGACTTGCCAGTACATTAGATTACGAGCCATCAGGTATTTTTCGATGCTATAAACACCCTTACGTTCTACTACTAATTTTCCTTGATGAACGTCCAGCATCTGAAGGATACGATCCACGCCAATAATACCTTCGGTTACCCCAGTGAAAAAACTGTCCCTGCTGAGATAGTCCAAACGATCCATATCCAATTGAGAGCTCACCAATTCATGCAAGAACGGCAATTCATGCTGGTTGGTGAATATATCAATAGCAGTGTCCAAGGCCCCATCCATGGTTTGATTGAGATCCCTCATCAGGAGCAGCGAAATTTCCTCGTGTGGCATGTCATGGATAAGAAATCCTTCCAAGGCATGGGAAAAGGGGGCATGGCCCAAGTCATGCAGCAAGATGGCTCCCAATGCCCCTAGGCGATCATCAGGACTTATACGGTAGCCCTTGTGTTGAAGAATATCCAAGGCATTCTGCATCAAGTGCATGGCTCCAAGTGCATGGGCCAGCCGAGAGTGGGTTGCACCAGGATATACCAAATACGTCATGCCTAGTTGCCGAATGTACCGTAGCCTTTGAAGCAAGGGATGATCGAGCAGATTCAGGATCAGCGGCGATTCCAACCGAATGAACCCATAGAGAGGGTCGTTGAGGATTTTGTTGGTGAGGTGGTAATGGCCCATGGAAAAACGAGGAATTTAGACTACAATTGAGGAATTATACGTTAAGGAAAATAAATTCATGATATGAATGGTATTTCAATTCTATGGGCGGACGATGAAATCGATCTATTGGCACCTCATGTGTCATTTTTGGAAGGTAAGGGGTACAAAGTTACACCGGTCAATCACGGAGCTGAGGCGATTCGACAAGCTGGCCTGAACGATTACGACGTGGTGTTGCTGGATGAAAATATGCCTGGCTTGAGCGGATTGGAGGTGCTTTCCAAGCTCAAGGACCAGTTTCCGCTGCTGCCTGTGGTGATGGTGACCAAAAGCGAGGAGGAGATGCTGATGCAAGAGGCCATAGGTTCCAAAATTGCGGATTACCTTATCAAACCGGTTCATCCTAAGCAATTGCTGTCGGCCATCATCAAAATCACGGACCACAAACGACTCATTTCAGAGAAAACTACGGCGGCGTATCGCGAAGACTTTGGGGCATTGGGTATGAGCATGTCCGATAAATTGAATGCGATGCAATGGGCTGAGCTCTATGAGCGTTTGGTTAAATGGGACCTGAGCCTGGAGGAGTCGGGTGATGCAGGAATGAAGGAAGTTTTTGCTATGCAAAAGGCCGAGGCTAACAGATTATTTGTTCGTTTCATCAAGGCAAATTACGAGTCCTGGTACCAAGTTGGTACGACCTCTTCACCGATACTTTCCCATCAATTATTGCAAAAAAAACTACTTCCCGTTCTAGATCAAAATCCCAAAGTCTTGTTTCTCCTCATTGATAATTTTCGATTGGATCAGTACAAGGTCATCGAGTCAATCCTGTCGTCCTTCTACAAAAATGCAGATTCAATTACTTATTATTCCATCCTTCCTACGAGCACTGAATTTGCAAGAAATGCATTGTTTGCTGGAATGCCTCCTGCCGAAATTGTTCGTCGATACCCGGACCGATGGTGGTCGGATGATGATGAATTTAGTCATAATATGCATGAGGCCTATTTGTTAGGTGAATGGCTTAAACGAAATGGCCGCAACATTTTATTTAATTATCAAAAGGTAACTTCCCTCAACCAAGCCAAGGCCATGTTGGATGGTGTGGGTTCTGCGATGAACATGCCTCTCGAAGTTGTGGTTTATAATTTCGTGGATATGTTAAGTCATGCTCGTTCGGAAATGAATATTATCAAAGAGCTAGCGGAGGACGAGGCGGCCTATCGCTCGATTACTCGATCTTGGTTGGAGCATTCCCCCTTGTATGACTATTTGGATATTGCGGCATCAAGAGGATATACCCTGGTGCTCACCACGGATCATGGTATGGTTAAGGTGGCGGATCCCGTACGCATCAGCGGAGACAGGGAAATGTCCTCCAACCTTCGTTACAAAGAAGGCCGTAATCTTCAGGTTCAAGAAGATTCACTCTTCATTATTCGAAATCCTGAAAAGGTTCAATTGCCCCGCAAAAACCTTAACTCCACCTATGTTCTGGCCGGCTCGGACCAGTTTTTCTGCTATCCAAATAATTTTCATCATTATGCGGGACTGTACCGAAATAGTTTCCAACATGGCGGGATATCCATGGAAGAGTGCATCGTGCCCTTCGGGGTTTTCAGGCCTAGGTGATAAGTAGACTAGTCTTGGGGCAGGGAAGGTATTGAATTGTGCTTGCATAAGTTAATTTTGTTGAATGAAACGCGGTGAAAGACCTAGGGTTCCCCACCTCATTGGAATAGTTGGGGGTTCCGCTTCGGGTAAAACGACCTTCATCAAGGACTTGGCTTCCCGTTTTTCGTCGAATCAGCTCTGTGTGATTTCTCAAGACCATTATTATCATCCATTGCCCATGCAGGCGAGGGACGAGCGCGGAGAGGTTAATTTCGATCTGCCCTCTGCCCTTGATCGGCAACGCTGTTTAGCGGATTTGTTATCCTTGATCAAGGGCCAGGCGGTGACCATCCGGGAGTATACCTTTAACCGCCCGGATGCCGATCCAGCAGAACATACATTAGAACCAGCTCCGGTGATTATCATGGAGGGTTTGTTCGTTTTTCATTACAAGGAGATAGCTGACCTGCTGGACTTGCGCATTTTCATCGATGCACCTCAGGATCTCATGCTGGCCAGACGGATTGAACGGGATTATCGTGAGCGTGGCTATCCCGAAGATGTGGTGCGTTACCAATGGGATCATCATGTCGCCCCTGCCTACAAAGCCTACCTTGAGCCTTACAGGGATTCTAGTGATTTAATCGTTACCAATATTCATGGCTTTGAACGGGCCATGGAGGTTATTACTTCTCATATTCAAAATATTTTATCATGGAAAACCGTTTCGGCGTAATTGGCTTGGGTCGTTTTGGGACGACTATTGCTCGCACATTGGCACAGCGTGGAGCAGAAGTCATTGTGATGGATAATGATCCAAATACCATTGATGCCCTTCGAGATGATGTGGCCTATGCGGTGCATATGGACGCTACTAACATTAAATTGCTTCGCGAACAGAGTGTACAGGACTTGGACGCGGTGGTTGTTGCGATCGGACAGGATTTCGAGGGCCTTTTGCTTACTACGGTAACACTGATTGAGTTAGGCGTCAAACGTATTATTGCAAGAGCATCTACCGAGCAGCAGCGCAGAGTTTTGGAAAAACTTGGCGTTACTGAAATTCTATCACCTGAAGATGAAGTTGGGATATCTGTCGCGGGTCGCTTGCTCAATCCCAATCTGATCAATGTCTTTCAACTCCCTGATGACTATCAAATTGTAGAGGTCAAAACACCAGCAGGTATTTGCAACAAAACCGTTCTTGAAGTTGAACTCCGATCGAAGTATAAATTAAACCTAATTACCCTAAGGAGGGCTTACGAGATTGCCATGGAGGACGGTTCCAACAAGGTAGAATATCATATTTTGGGTGTTCCGGGGGCAGATACTATGCTCTATGCCACTGACTTTATGGTCCTTCTCGGGAAAAGTGAGGATATCGAAAGATTTGTTGAAGTGAATCGGTAGACGATTTATCAACGGCCTTTGTATCCGGATTTTTTCAGAATTTGGGATGAAGGAAGATTTCTGTTTTCCAACATAATGATCCAAGGAGGATTCCTTTGAGACTCTCTATCGCTTAGAATCCATTTTTGAATAACCGCATCGCCAATGAACAAGCCTAATGCGGGAGGACTTTGTTCCGGGTAGCCTGAGCTAAATGGGCCATCGCTCAGGTAGCGAGATAGGGTGGAGGGGTCTCCTGAAAACAACAGGTCTTGGCTCACTAAATCCCGCCATACTTCAACCTGATTGCTCTTGATCCAATTCCATTGCGATGCACTGTAGCCTAACAACAAAGTGTCATGGATTTCCGGGAGTAACCACCGCATACAGGCCAAAGTTTTGCCCTCTCGAATGATTTGGTCTATCAAGGTGTTTCCATTTTCTGAAGGATTCGTTATGTTTTCATTGACCCAGTCTTCGGCAAGGGTTCGGGCCACAGCAACCGGAAGGTAACTTGGAGCCGTACGCCTCCTTTGGTATTGATAAAGGTGGTCGACGCTGGGATAATACCGGTATCCTTCGTTCATAAACATATCGAGGCCTAGCCAAAGGGTGGAACTAGTCAATGCTGTTTGGTACTGAAACAAGCCTACCATCCCAATGATTTCAAGTGGTTTCGTGGATTCTGAATTCTTGGAAGGAGATCCGGGGTTTGCTGGTTGATTAGAATGGTCTTGGATGAAACTCTCTGTGATTTTTTGAAGGGAATGGTACCGTGCAAGGACTTCGAAGAGAGAGTTTTTCGCACTTTTGATTTCAGGATGATCTGAGTCCCACATAGAAGATACATCTTTGATGAGACTATCAACGGGTGGACTTTTTAGTAAAGGATAAGCCGTCTCAGAACGGAGGCTTTGAAGCTGTGTTAACCAAAAACGCCAGTAGTTGGGGTTATTGCGCTGTATGCGTTGGGTCCAATCCTCGAATTTTTCTTCCTTCAAAATCCCTTGATCTGCGTAAAATGCGTGCCAAGAGCCGTTCATTGGTCTGCTAATTGGAAGGCTTGGTGATGCCTTCTTTCCAAACCAAGGCATATGTTGGTTAAAGTACCATGCAATACAGCCCAAGGAGATAGCGGCGGCAATTAGTATGATATAAGTCTTAATTTTGTTCCACATCTTGATTTTCGGTAATTCTGCGTTGTGTTTCATTTTAATTTCAAATTTAATGAGGTTTCTAATCTACCTGCTCTTTCAAAGCCTTTCTTTCGCTTGTCGGTCTAGGCAAACGCCTTTTGAGTATTACATTATTGCTTTGCTCTTCCTTGGCGGTGTAAGAGGGCCCGATATGATCGCTGCGCAGCCAAAGACAGACATTGGTTCGTCGTCTTTAAGAATGGGGCTTCAGGCATCCCTGCAGCCCAGTTGGATTGCCTCGGACAATCGTCAAATTCAGCCTGGCCAAATAGGATTGGGTTGGTCGGTTGGTATGAATGTGACACACTCTTTTGCGCCTCGTTATTCCTTCTTGACTGGAGTATTGCTTCGAGGAAATGTTTTCAATTTGATGGCAGATTCTTTTCGTTATAAGAATGCGGGAATGGATACGGTATTGCGTGATATTCGTTACCAATACAGGACTCAAGGCCTAGAAATTCCATTTATGATGCGATTGGGAGGCGCTCAGAGTCAAGCTAAATCGGCCCCATACGCTCTTTTTGGATTAACGACCATGTGGAATACAAGGGTAAGGGCAAGCTTTGAAGGCCAAGAAATTATTGGGTATGAGGCAGGTGAATTTTTTGATCCATCTAGTGAAAATTACCGGGTTACCAACCTGCCAGGGTCACCGGTGGATCAAGACGACCGATTGGCCTTATTTAACGCGTGGCTGGGCATTGGTTTTGGTTGGGAAATTCCATTGCCATCTGCCATGAGGTTAAGCTCCGGGCTTCGTTACGACTACCCCTTGACCCAGGTGTTTCGAGGGGATTATTTCATAGGGAGGTTGCAATCCTTACAGGTTTCTACATACCTAACCTTCTAATATGCGTTTAGGTTTGGTTCAATTTGCACCCGAGATTGGGGAGGTGTTGGTCAATGCTGCTTCTATGTTGGAGGCAGCTTCCGCTGCGGCCAAAAGAGGAGCTACCTTGGTGGTTTTTCCTGAGTTGAGCTTGGTCGGTTACCCGCCTATGGATTTGTTAAGAGATGAAATGTTACAAGAAATCTGCCGAAACGCATTGGATTTTTTAGCTAATCGTCTGACAATAAATGCCTTGATTGGGGCGCCGAGTTGGGAGGATGGTAGGGTATACAATGCGGTGTATTGGATATCAGATCAGAGGTGGTCGGTGGTAGGGCGTAAAGTTTTGCTCCCTAATTACGACGTTTTTGATGAATCCCGGTATTTTCAGGCAGGTGATCAATGCAGTATTTTGGAGCATAGTGGAAAGAAAATCTTGCTTAGCATTTGCGAGGACCTATGGGCACAGGGTGCTGACTTTAAATATCCCATAGATCCCATCCAAAAGGCAATAGAAGCTGCGGATCCTGGTATTCATTTTATTTTGAACATGGCCGCATCGCCTTATTCCATTCAAGGGATACCTCGCCGCGCTTATGTCTTGCAATCAACAGCTACGAGATGGGGTATTCCAGTGGTTTACGTGAATCAAGTAGGCGCTCGTGCAGATCTCATTTTTGATGGAGGGACTTCTGTAACATTTCCTGGTAAAGATGTCCAAGAAATTTGCCCCATCTTTGAACAGGCATGCGCTCTGTGGGATACCGACTTAAATCAATGCCTTGAAACTTTTAGGTGGGGCGGGCATGGCAAGGATTCGATTTTGAATCCTGATTCGTTGGATCTTCTTCAAACTCCAGAAGAGATCATTCTAGGCGATCATTTTAACTCCGCTGAAATAACCAAGGCCTTGTGCCTGGGTATACGGGATTATCTTGCTATGACCGCAGGTAAGAATGTTGTGATAGGCCTTTCCGGCGGTGTTGATTCTGCAGTGGTTCTTTGTTTGGCGGTGATGGCGCTTGGACCCGAAAATGTTACAGCATTGTTGATGCCATCGGGTTATTCGTCGGAGAGATCCGTGAAGGACAGTGTTAGCTTATGCCGTCTGCATGGCGTTGCGTATCAAATTTTGTCAATTGAAGATAGCTTTAATGCGGTAAGGGGTACTTTAAACGCTCAATGGAAATCGAAACCAACAGGATTGACTGAAGAAAATATTCAGCCTAGGCTGAGAGCATTGTTCCTAATGGCCTATTCCAACCAAAATGGGGCTATGTGGTTGAATTCTAGTAACAAAAGCGAGGCCGCTATGGGATACAGTACTTTGTACGGAGACATGGGAGGGGGGCTGTCCGTCATTGGGGATTTGTACAAAACACAGGTTTATACGTTGGCAAATGCGTGGAATTCCGTCAAAGAATGGATCCCCGAGAGTATTCTTCAGGCCGCCCCTAGCGCGGAACTCAGGCCAGGTCAATTGGATTCGGATACATTGCCGCCTTACCCTTTGTTGGATGCAATCTTGATGGATCGCATTGAAGGAGGGCAAGATGAAGAGGGTTTGATTCAGAAGGGCCATGATCCTGATCTTGTTCGCCGTGTTTTGGGCATGTTGAAACATAGCGAATTCAAGCGCCATCAAATGCCTCCAGTTCTGCGTGTCAGCTCCCGTAGTTTTGGGAGAGGGTGGAGGCGGTCTTTGGTATGAGTTCCTAAAGGGGTATGTTCTCGCCTTTGCTGTTGAGCAAGCGATATTCCCCCATGAGTTTTTGGTTATCGGCTTGGATGCGAATCCACTTGTGGTATTTCAACCACCATTTCATCTGAAGCGAAGGCCAACCCGCCTTGCAGTATGCTGCCAAATGAGGATGGGCCACGACAGTGACTTTGGATTCCCCGTTTTTCTGTAACAAATAATCTAATCGGTTTTCCATTTGGTCAGTAATAAGTAGACTAGGCCCTATTTTGCCAGTTCCGTTGCAAGCTTGACAATGTTCTTGGGTCGAAATTTGTACCGCGGGCCTTACCCTTTGGCGTGTAATTTCCATCAAGCCGAATTTCGACATTGGCAGAATATGGTGCTTGGCTCGGTCGGTGGACATGAGTTGGATCATCTTGTCCAAGAGGGCCTTGCGCTGTTCGGCGGATCGTAAGTCGATGAAATCGATAACAATGATGCCGCCCATATCCCGAAGGCGAAGCTGCCTTGCGATTTCTTCTGCTGCGTCAAGGTTGGTTTGCAACGCGTGTTCTTGCTGGTCTGTGTCCTTTTTGGATCGATTCCCGCTGTTGACATCAATGACATGTAGTGCCTCTGTATGTTCAATCACGAGATAAATTCCTCCTGGCATGGTGACGGTGGTGCCAAAGGATCCTTTAATCTGTTTGTCGAGACCGTAATGCTCGAACATATTCACCTTCCCTTTGTAAACCTGTACCAAATTAACCTTATCGGGGGCGATGCCATGGATATACTCTTTGAGCTGTTCCGCCATTCCCGGGTGATCCACTTGGATTTGGTCAAACTGGTCGCTGAGTAAATCCCTGAGTAAACCCGTTACTCTGGTTATTTCTTTGCTAATGAGGTCCCTTGGTTTGGCGGCAACCAGCTTGCGGCTTATTTCTTTCCATTTATCCACCAAGTCCCTGATATCGCTTTGAATTTCATCAGCCCCAGCACCTATGGCAGCGGTTCGAATGATGACCCCAAAATTGCGTGGAAGTCCTTGTGCGGCAATTTGTTTCAGGCGTTTTTTCTCTTCGGCATCGGTGATCTTTCTGGATACAGAAACCCCGCTGTCCATGGGGAGCACTACACAAAATCTACCAGCCAGGGATAAGGAGGCGGTGACCCTGGGTCCTTTGGAGTTGATGGGCTCCTTGGTAATTTGGACAGGGATACGGTCGCCTTTTTGGAGGTATGTACCGATTTGCCCATCTTTAGGCAGCGCTTCGACTCTGTCGAAGTGTTGAAGCATTCCGGGCTTACGCTTTCCAGAGCTTAATTCAGCCAGGTATTTGCGCATAGTTCCGAAATGTTCTCCCAAATCCAAATAATGCAGGAAACCGTCTTTCTCATCGCCCACGTCCACGAAGCAAGCATTGAGCGACGGGTTGATTTTTCGTGCCTCCCCCCAATATATATCCCCAACCTGGAAGGCCCTCTCGTTGGTTTCTTCGCCGTATTCGATAAGACGACGGTTCTCAGTCATGGCAAAAACAAAGCCTTGACTAGAATGGCTGACAAAGAGTGATTTACTCAAAACAATAGGGTTTAATCCTAACCTAACGATTAGGAATAATAAGGAAAATCCGGCTTAAGCCCTAGGGACAAAATAAAGTAAGCACCAAATCCACAAGCCCAATGGGTCAACCATGGGCTATGCGGACTTTGAATCAAACTAGTTAAGGTTGAGATAAAGCCAACTTAGGCTTACGCCGGAATTATTTTTTCTTGTGACGGTTTTTTCTCAAACGCTTTTTGCGTTTGTGAGTAGCCATTTTATGACGTTTTCTTTTTTTACCGCAAGGCATAGGGGTATTGGTTTAAGGATTAATTTGATGCAGATAGTTGTCTATCTGTTGTTGAATTTCGGGGTCTTGGACCAGACCACGGTATTGTTGGAGGTAGATGACAGCACTGTCTTTGTTTCCGTTGCGGAAATAGGCCTCCCCTAACCCAAGGTAGGCTGAACCAAGTCCAGGGTACCAGTCAAGAATGTTCTTGAAGCGGGCAATTGCTTTGGGAAATTGCCCGCTCTCAATAGCCAATTTGGCAAGATGGGAGTGCGCTTTAAGATGTTTGGGCTCTGTTCGAATGATTTCCAAAAGAACTTGAACACCTTGCATAGGAGCAGGACTGGATTGAACCAAGGCATTGGCCCAATCGGCTTTGAGATCCGAATCATTAGGTTTACTTTCGAGGGCTTTGGCCAGCATTGCCGTGGACTTGTTCCGGCAAAAAGCGGAGGTGGAGGAATCTCCTTCTTGGAGAGAATGTACCGCAGACCCGTAATAAAGACCCGCATCCCGAAAATCCTCAGACACCGGTTGAAGCTCGCTCGCAAAATCTAAGCAAAGGGCAGCACCAAGCATATCTTCTTTAGTAAGCCAGAACGAGGAAAGGCTTTTCCACACGCCTGCTGCCTGTAATGAACGATTGCCAAGGCTATCCAAGGATGCTTGAACTTGGAGGAACTTTTGACGGTCCTCTTGGCTCAAGCTCTCGATTTTGGAGGCCAGGAGAGACCGAGTATCTACAGGGGCTTCCGATTTCTGGTCTGATTGGTCGCTATCGCTTTTTCCGTTGGGTTGAAGAGCGCTGCGCTTACCCCATACCCACAATGTCGTCCCTACCAAAAGGCAGATGGTTAGTAGGAGTAAGGGTCTGAGACGCATTTATTAGCGGCCTTTTTTGGGGCCTTTACGGACCAAATCTACAAATTGCTTGCTAGGCTTAAAGCTGGGAACGAAATGCTCAGGGATTTCAACCGTGGTTCCGCGAGAGATATTCCGAGCTAATTTTTTGGCCCTTTTCTTCACGATGAAGCTACCAAAGCCTCGCATGTAGATGCTTTGACCGCCTTTAAGGGATTTTTTGACAACTGCGATGAAGGCTTCTACGCTTTGGGCTACATCGACTCTTTCGACTCCAGTTTCGTCTGCAATTTGGCGGATCAAATCAGCTTTGGTCATGATTTAGGTTTTTAAAGTTTTATGGAATAAATTATAGTGGGATACTTAGGTGAAATGAGTTTTACTTTGAATTAAAATAAGGCATCTTTTTATCAAAAGGATGGCAAATATAGCTTACAATCATGACGTTTAGCCAATCCAAAAGGGACTTCTTCAAAAATATTTGACCTTGCAAAAGATACACAATTCTATGTGGATTAGGCGTTTGATGAAGTGGTATGATACCAATCGGCGGGTAATGCCATGGCGTGGGAGCAAGGACCCGTATGTGATTTGGCTCTCCGAGGTCCTCTTGCAACAAACGAGGGTAGAGCAAGGCACCCCTTATTTTCTTCGATTTTTGAAGGCGTACCCCACTATTGATGCACTCGCAAATGCATCCTTGGAGGACGTTTTAAGGTTATGGCAAGGATTGGGCTATTATCGAAGGGCGCATTTGATGCATCAAACGGCCATTTTGGTGGTAAAACAAGGCTTTTGGCCCAAGGAAACGGATGCTTTAACCCGTTTACCGGGAATTGGCGCATATACTTCGGCAGCGATAGCCTCCATTGCTTTCAATATTCCAATCCCTGTGGTGGATGGCAATGTAGTACGTGTCTTGTCAAGAGCCTTTGGAGCACCATATCCGTACGATCACCCGGAAGGCATGCAATGGATACAAAAAATGGCAGCTAATTTGCTTTCGAAAAAAAGGCCTGGTGATTATAACCAGGCGCTGATGGACATGGGAGCGGTTTTGTGCAAGCCCAAGAACCCCCTCTGCAAAGATTGCTTTTGGTCAGATCACTGTATCGCTAGGTTGGAAGATCGTATTGCTGATTTGCCGGCTAAGTTGCGTCGGACGGTGGTAGCCAAAGAGAGCATGGATTATTTCGTAATTCTTTGCAAGGGGTATGTGGCATTGGTCAAAAGACCCGATAAGGGGATATGGGCGGGGCTTTACGAGTTTTATAGAGTGAAGAGTATACAGGATGAGGTATCAGGTCTACTTTCTTTGGATTTACCGCCCAAGGACGTTAAATCGATTAAGCATGCTTTGTCGCATCGGGCTTTGATGATTAATTTGGCCATAAGAATAATCCAAAGCCGACCTGAGATTGCTCATGTGCTTTGGGTTAAGCTGGAACACCTGAATCAATTTCCTATGCCTAGGCCTTTGGAATTGTATGCGGAGGAATTAACTTTGAAATATGGGAGGACTCAACAAAGCCATGCTCATCGGCAACCTCGGCAAAGATCCCGAAGTTAAAGTTTTGGATAACGGCGCCAAAATTGCGACGTTTCCTTTAGCAACCTCGGAAACTTACAAGGATCGGGAAGGGAATAAACAGACCAGAACCGAATGGCACAATATTGTTCTATGGCGTGGATTAGCGGACGTTGCTGAACTTTATTGCCGTAAGGGTGGACAGGTTTATATCGAGGGCAGGCTGTCTACCCGTAAATGGGATGATAAGGAGGGACACACCCGGTATACTACCGAAATCATCGGAGATCAAATGGTTTTGTTGTCTAGGGCTGATGCCCAAAGTTCCACGTCGGCCTCCTCAGGCCCTCCGGCTGATTCCTCATCGGATCTTCCATATTGAATAATTAGATTAGCCCAAGGCTTTTTCTATCCCATTAAGTATGGACGACCCCCCGGAGAATCTTTTTTTGGCTGCTGATTTGGGCCTAAGCACTTGGCCCTTGCTCATTCTATTTTTTGTGTTATGCTCTGCTATGTTTTCGGCGAGTGAAACGGCATACTTTTCGCTAGGCCGAATTAATTTGGATCAATTAAGAAATTCAGGACTGCCTTCCGATCGAAGGGTATTGCGCCATCTTTCTAATCCCAAGCGCCTCTTGGCAAATTTGCTTATTGGAAATAATGTTGTGAATCTAACCATTATTCTTTTGTTCTATTATTTGTTGTTCAAGGTTTTGACTTTTCCGGGGATGCCATGGTTACCAGCCATACTTCAAACCTTCGGTGTTACAGCTATTATTGTATTTGTAGGCGAGGTCTTACCCAAAGTATATGCCTCCCGAAATCCAATGGGAGTAGCCCGTTGGTTCAGTTTGCCGTTGCACGTTTCTGAGCTTTTTTTCAAACCTGTGATATGGCTATTGATGCAAAGCTCCAGCTTTATGAATCGATGGATGGTCTCCAAACAAGCGCAGGTCTCCAAAGATGAAATTAACCAAGCCATAGACTTGACCTTTGGACAGGAAAGCAGTCGGGGAGGCTCAGAGAAGGATTTGCTCAAAGGTATTGTTAAGTTTGGTGAACTTGAGGTAAGGCAAATCATGGTTCCGCGCCAAGATATTCAAGCGATTGATTACCAAGCCACCTTGGATGAAGTCCTTCCTCAATTACGGGAATGGGGATATTCGAGGGTCCCTGTTTACCGCGAGAGTTTGGACCAAGTGGTTGGCATTTTGTACCTTAAAGACTTGTTTTCAAGACTAAATCAAAATAAAAGTTTTCGTTGGCAGGAACTGTTGCGAAAACCTTATATTGTACCTGACACCAAGCATCTTGATGAGCTTTTTACGGAATTCAAAGCCAGAAGAATGCATATGGCCCTGGCGATTGATGAATACGGTGGCGTTTCGGGTTTGGTCACTTTGGAAGATGCATTGGAACAAATCGTAGGTGAAATTCAGGATGAATTTGATACAGATGAACAACGGCTATGCCGGCGGTTGGATCGAGATTCCTATTGGGTAGCCGGCAAAATGCTCTTGCAGGATTTATCAAGAGAGACAGGATGGGATTTTTCGCCTTTTCAAGAAAACTTGGAGGGAGTGGAGACTTTGGCTGGTTTGGTCTTGGAATTGGAATGCAGAATCCCCGTCCAAGGAGAGGTGCTTCGCTATCATGGATATGAATTCAAAGTCCTTCAAGCGGATAATCGTCGCATAATTGCTATGCAATTGAATTACCAAGGACCATCGTAGGCAGGGTAATGAGTATGGATTTTATACTATTTCGCCGAATCATGTCCAATCGGGTGTTCAGTTTGTTTGCTTTATTTTTAATTATAGGTGGATTGCAGATTTTTTTGGCTTGCCAGTCGGAAGGTCCTGTGGCAAGGCCCTATGCTTATGCGCGGGCAATACTTCCAAGGGTTAGGCCTGCCCAATATGATGGGAATTGCATTCCTGTGACTTTTGAATACAATTCCGCAGCAATTCCCGTCTGTGTTAATCAAGCAGATGTTGCTCCAAACTCATTAAATTCATCTGCTAATGATGATCCCAAATGGATGAATTTGACTTATCCCGCATTGGGGGCTCAATGGCATTTATCCTATCATCCTATCGAAGGTGTTCGGTACGAAGATGGTAGACAGGTTCAACGCAGAGATGCTTTGGCGGTTTTGATGGCTGAAACCCAGCGCATGACCTTTAAACATACCCTCAAAGCAACAGCGATTGAAGAGGAACTCATCAGCAAACCGGAACATAAGGTTTATGGAACTTTGTACATTGTTGGAGGTGATGCCGCAAGCCAGACTCAATTTTATGTTACCGACAGTGTGAATCATTATTTACGCGGTTCGCTGTACTTCGAGGTAACCCCTAACGGCGATTCCTTGGAGCCTTATAGCGCCTATTTACTGAAGGATTTGCGGGGAATATTGGCGACCCTGCGTTGGTAAGGCTTTGGTCGATGAGGTTTTAATTCAATAACCTTATGCCGGAACACCCTTTGTTTTATGATTTGGCATACCTCAAAGGTATCGGCCCACAACGCGCCGCTTGGCTTGAGTCAGAATTGGGTTTGAAGAACTTCTATGATTTGCTTACTTCTTTTCCCTACCGTTACCTCGATCGTTCCGAGATACATCCATTGGGGACCTTGGTCGAAGGCCCCGCGTTTGTACAAACAAGAGGCAGAATTCTCAGAATCGAAAGAGTTGGAGCAGGTAAAGCAGCTCGTTTGGTAGCAACCCTTAGCGATGGCCAACATTTTATGGAATTGATTTGGTTTCAATCTATTCAATGGGCAGAAGGAAGTATTCGCCAAGGGGAAGAGTATCTTGTCTTTGGAAGAGTTGGACAGTACAAAGGGCAGGTTCAAATGGCTCATCCTGAGTTGACCTTGTGGGACGAATGGAGTAAGAATTCAGGTCCGTCCCTTAGCCCTATGTATTCTCTGACGGATAAATTGCGGCAACGAAATTTGAACAATCGTTGGTGGATGGGTGTGGTACGGCAAGCCTTGGAACAAGTACGGGGCAATGTTTCTGAAATTTTGCCAGCTCATTTGGTGGATGCAGAATCGTTGATGAACCGGTGGGATGCCTTGGAGCAAGCTCATTTTCCAAATGATCCTGCTCACTTGGCTAAGGCCTTGCATCGTTTCAAATTTGAGGAATTGTTCTTTTTGCAATTTGGGGTATTGCGTCTCAAAAGCACGAGGAAATTCCAAAATCCAGGACCTATTTTTGAGAAGGTGGGGGATATGTTCCTTCGTTTTTTTCATGAACGTTTGCCCTTTGAACTCACTGAGGCTCAGAAACGTGTCATCAAAGAAATTAGAGTTGATCTCGGAACCGGCAGGCAAATGAATCGTTTACTTCAGGGTGATGTGGGCAGCGGTAAGACCATGGTGGCGTTGATGAGCATGTTACTGGCTGCCGATAATGGCTATCAATCTTGTCTGATGGCTCCTACGGAGTTACTCTCCAGGCAACATTACGATACCATCCAAACCATGCTAGGTGATTTGCCGGTTCGTTGCGGTTTGCTTACCGGTCAGGTCAAAGGCAAGGCTCGGAAAGAATTGTTACAAGACTTGTTCGATGGAAATCTTCATCTTTTGGTGGGCACTCACGCATTGATTCAAGAACATGTGCATTTCGCAAAGCTGGGCTTGGCCGTTATCGATGAACAGCATCGTTTTGGTGTGGAGCAACGGGCCAAGCTATGGGCCAAGGCAGGTCTTGCTCCCCATATTTTGGTCATGACCGCTACACCCATACCTCGAACCTTGGCGATGACGCGGTACGGAGATTTGGAGGTTTCGATCATGAATCAATTGCCTGCAGGTCGTAAGCCCGTGCAGACGTTGGTGACAGCAGAGGCCAAACGTCTCAAAATGTTTAGTTTTTTGGAACAACAAATGCATGCAGGGGGCCAAGTTTATGTGGTCTATCCGGCCATCAAAGAAACCGAGCAGGCAGAGCTTAAATTTTTGTACGATGGATACGAGGCCATGTTGCGCGCCTTTCCCCCTCCGCGTTTCCGATTGGCGGTTGTCCATGGTCAAATGAAGTCTGCTGATCGAGATATTGAAATGCAGCGCTTTGTGAAAGGGGTTGCGAATTTATTAGTAGCTACAACCGTCATTGAGGTAGGAGTCAATGTTCCGAACGCTTCTGTTATGGTCATCGAAAATGCGGAACGGTTCGGACTTGCGCAATTGCATCAATTGCGCGGTCGAGTCGGCCGTGGTTCGGAGCAGTCCTATTGCATCCTCATGCATAGGGATAAGCCTTCAGAGGATGCAGTTCAGCGTTTACGAGCATTGGCATCAACCAACGATGGTTTTGTTATTGCCGAAATGGATTTGAAAATGCGGGGACCAGGTGATTTAGCGGGCACTCAACAAAGTGGAAGTATGGAACTCAAATTTTCGGATTTGGTCGAGGATGGCTCTTTGATGCACAAGGCGAGGTCGTATGCTGAGCAGATTTTGGCGGCTGACCCTCAGGGCAACGACGAGTTGACAGGTAAACTGGTAAATGCCTATTCAAGGTTTTATGGTCAAGGCAAAAATTGGAGCAAAATTTCGTGATGAAGTTGTTTTGGGAGCATTTGCTCGAGCCCTTTCAATTCATCTCCAAAAGGCCCGGTATATCATGACCAAAAGACCAACGGTAAACATCAAGATACTTATTCGATTGATGCCATGCATCATTCTCAAGTTAAAATTACCAGTTTGGTGAGCCCCTTTGGGCTTAAAGACTTCCAAAAAGTAGTTTAGAAATTTACCCATTGAATTTTGGATTTAGAAGGAACATAACTTCATTAACAATTTCAAGTACCAAAGGTTCTTAGTTTGGTTGATTCGCATCCCTTATCGAATTCCAAGCATGCGACCGCTGTCAAGCCTCAGCAAAATGGCGATCATGGCCGTAAATGACCATAGGGAGGATCCGCCATAACTGATCATGGGTAAGGGTATTCCAATGACGGGTAAGAGGCCCAAGGTCATACCGATATTAATGGTGATGTGTATGAAAAGTATGCACCCAACGCTGTATCCAAAAACTCTACCGAAGGTTCCGGGTTGCCTCTCTGCGATTGCGAAAATGCGGTATAAAAGGAATCCAAATAGGGCAAGTAGCATCGCAGATCCCCAAAAGCCGTATTCTTCTGCGATGGTGCAAAAAATAAAATCGGTGCTTTGTTCGGGCACAAAATCAAATTTGGTTTGAGTTCCTTGCAGAAATCCTTTACCCCAAAATCCCCCGGAGCCAATAGCAATGAGGGATTGATGCACGTTATAGCCTGCACCACGAAGATCGTCCACTTTGCCTAACAAAACTAAAATACGCTGCTTTTGATGTGCAAGGAGAATATGCTCAAAGGCATAACCAACTCCCGACACCAAGGCCATCGAGGGCAGGGTCAATTTGATGCCGTTGAAAAAGGCTTTGCGGCTATCGGCGGCCAAAACAACGTACAAAACCAATATCACAGGCAGGACAACCCACATAGTATTCATACCTAACCACAAGGTGAGTACGGATAAAAGAGCAATTATCAATCCATAAATTAAGTAATTTACGGATAAGCCTTCTCGATAATAGACCAGCACAAAGGAGGCATAGACCAAGGCGCTACCCGTATCCTTTTGCAAGAGCAAGAGAGCGACAGGGATCACGAGCCATAAACCTGCCATGATTTGAGAACCAAAATGATCCATGCGTATAGGCCGATTGGCAAAGAAAAATGCCACCATCAAGGAAGTACTTAGTTTCATGAATTCGGCAGGTTGTAACCTGAAGGAGCCTATGTCAAACCAAGCGCGTGCTCCGTTGATTTCTCTTCCCAAGAAAGCCACTGCGAGTCCCAAGACCATGGTCACCAAGTATACCAAAGGTCCGCACTGATGATAAATACGCGGATTCACCGACAAGAGCACCATCATGATCAGCCATGAACTAAGTATCCAGATCATTTGCTTACCATATTCTTGATGGATATCCCAAAGATTATGATAATTAGAATTATACACTGCTGAATAAATCGCAATCCACCCGATAATTGTCAATACAACATAGGTCCATAACAATGGCTTGTCGATGAACTGAAAAACGTTTTTTTGCTCCCTCATCCTGTGATTTTTTTGGGAGCTGCTGAACTGTCTATACCTTGAGGCAAGATGCGAGCCTTTAGGATTCTTTCCTCAAGGTCTGGTCGCTTTGTGCCTCCCAGTAGGTATTTTTCAATCATCAGGCTAGCTACAGGTGCTGCCCAGACGCCACCGAAGCCTGCATTTTCAATCAAAACTGCGATTGCAATTCGGGGATTTTTACGAGGCGCAAAGCATACAAAAACGGCGTGATCTTTCCCATGAGGATTTTGAGCAGTGCCTGTTTTTCCACAAAAAACAATGCTGTCAATTTTTCCATACGCTGTCGCTGTGCCTTGGTCTACAACTTTTTGCATAGCGTCTTGCACAACCAAAAAGCTCTTTGCCTTTACAGGTATATGATGCTGTTCACGATACTTCATTTTTTTTTGCCCTGTAGCACCGATACTACGTACCAAATGCGGGCGATAATAATCTCCTTTGTTGGCGAAAATTGCCATTGTATGTGCCATTTGCAGGGGCGTCATTCCAAATTCACCTTGACCGATTGCAAGCGAAATTATCGAAGAGGATTTCCATCGGTTTAATCCAAATACTTTATCATAGTATTCAGATGATGGTAAAATGCCATTTCGCTCGTTAGGTAAATCAATTTCGCACTTACGTCCAACATTAAATTTTCTCATGAAATCGTACCAAATTTTGTACCCTTCTTTAGGCTTTAGACCATGGTTTTGATCCACCATGGTCTTGAAGACGTAGCAATAATAAGGATTACACGATTGCTGTATGGACTCTTCAAGATTTAGAGCTCCGTGGGTGTGTGTGCATTTTACGGTATGACTTCCGATTGAATAACCGCCTCCGCATGGGAATCTTGTTTCAGACCGAATAAGTCCCAATTCTTGGCCTATTAAGGCTTGAAGAGATTTGACAATGGAGCCAGGTGGATACATGGCTTGAAGTGGGCGATTGAATAACGGTTTTAATGGGTTTTTGCTTAAAGATTTATAGTTCTTGCCTCTCAAACTTCCCACCATTAAGTTCGGATCGTATCCAGGTGCTGAAACAAGAGCAAGAATTTCACCTGTTGATGGTTCGATGGCTACCACAGAACCGAGCTTATTGGCCATGAGTTTTTCAGCATAAACTTGGAGCTCTATGTCCAGACCTAAATGTAAATCTTCGCCGGGAATGGGGAGAGAGTCAAATGCACCTTCTTTGTATTGTCCAACTTCACGGTTATGAACATCGACGTAGCGGTATTGAACTCCCCGTTTTCCTTTTAGGTAGTTTTCATAGGTTTTTTCGAGACCGCTAATACCAACATAATCCCCGGAACGGTATTCCCCATTTGATTTGGCGATTAAATCTGGTGAGGCTTCTCCAATATAGCCAAGCAAATGTGCAGCATTCGGATATAAATAAGTCCTGTTTGTACGGGTTTCCGCATAGATGCCATTGAAATCGTGAAGTCTCTCCTGAATATTCACGAAGTCCTCGAGCCTAATTTGAGCATGGAGCAGGCTTGGTTTGAATTTTGAATATGCTGTTGCTTTGAGAAGTCTATGCTTTAGTTCATTGGGAGAAATTCGAATCAAATTAGCTAATTCAAAGGTATCCAGCGGTTTAGGTAATTCATTTGGAACAACCATCAAATCGTAAATCGGCCTATTTACTACAATTTTACGACCGTTTCTATCGAAAATAATTCCCCTGGGAGGGTAGGAATTTACTCTACGTATAGCATTTTGTTGCGCCAGCTCGCTGTATTCATCGTTAATAACTTGGACATTGAATAGCCTTACCAAGAAAAATGAAAAGATGATAAGAGCTACACTCAGAATCAGCAAATGCCGATTTTCTTTGCCTAAATTCGAGTCTTGTAAATTTGGCATTTTATTGGTAAAAATAATTTTAAGTCAAGGGGCGTTTAGGCACAGTTGGTCAGTTTTTGTTACCTGAAAATCTTGATGGATTCATTCCTCGAGTCCATTGAATAAGCGACCATAAGATGCCCATAACCAATACAGTATTTACAAAGCCTTTAATCAAAGAGCTTCCTAATGAGGTCCACCTTAGTGCCTCAAGTGAATAGGCCAAGGTCTGATGCATGAGGAGTAAAGTGCCTGCATAACTAATTAAGGATCTGATTTCTAAATCCCTCAGATCAGGGTCAGGAGTTTCTTGTAAGGTAACGGGGGATACGGTGTATCGAATCAAATAATTTTTTATATAAATTGTCCAAACGGATGTCATTGCGTGAATGGCTCCACTTTGGACCGAACTGTCAATCCACCAACCGATTCCAAATCCCATTAGCATTAAAAGAGATTTATTCCATGATATGGGCATCCAAATAAGGGCTATCGTATAAACCATCGGATTAAAAAGACCTAACCATTGGACACGGTTAAAAAGACTACCTTGAAATATAATCAAAAGAAGAAAAAGAAGCCAAGGACGTTGATTCATTTTTTAGGACTTATTTTCTAATCAGTATTAGGGATAATTTTTTCTCGCTCGGCTTGCAATGCCATTCTAATTACTTGCACGTGATCAAGTCGTTTGTAATCAGCGGTTAAGAAGACTCGAATTTTGTAGGTAATTGCGCCTGGGTTTATTTCGACGCGATCAACCCTCCCTAAGCGAAGGCCAGGTGGGTATACAGACGAATAGGAACTGCTCACCAATGCATCTCCTATTTTGATAGGAATATGAATCGGGAAGTCGATGAGTTCAGCATATCGGGACGATTTTCCGTCCCATGATAAAATTCCAACAGTTTGCGAATTTGCATGCAAGGCACTAATTTGAATTTTGGTGTTAATGAGTGGGACAACTCTAGCGAAATGTTTAGAAACCGCTTGGACCTGCCCCACAATTTTGTCCTCTTGTATGACGGCCATTTTTGGTTGAATTCCGTGCAATGTTCCCCTGTCAAGAAGCATATAATTGTTTTGGCCACCTTCACCACAAAAGAGTACCCTAGCAGGGCTGATAAAATCTACTTTAACGCTTGAGTATGGCCAAAGACTGACTAAAGGGCCTGGGCTTGATGTTTTCTTATTGTTATTTGATTGCGCGGAATCAGCGCTTTTTTGGGCATTTAATGTGAAAGAATCGCTGCTTAATTGACCCTTTAAAACGGCTATCTCATTGTTTAGTCTTTGATTTTCTTCATCTAATCCCATAAAACGGGTTATTCCTTTTATTTTTTTTTGGTAATTGCCGGCTGTTTCGATTTGAAATTGGGTGAATCGACTATGATGATATAGGACATTGGATAAAGTAATCCAAGCTCCAAAGGTCTCTAGGAGAATGAGTAACCCAAGAATTCTGTATTTGAATAGCCAAAGTGCCAGTCCACCCATCTTAATATTAGGTCATCAGGAATTGGAAACGGTGAATGTTCTTGAGGGCAATTCCGGTACCACGAACAACCGCGCGGAGTGGATCTTCAGCGACAATAACTTTAAGCTTGGTTTTGGCACTAATACGCTTGTCCAATCCTCGAATTAAGGCTCCACCACCTGTGAGGTAAATGCCCGTCTCATGGATATCAGAAGCCAGCTCTGGGGGGGTGATCTCGAGGGCCTTGAGAATGGCACCTTCAACTTTGGATATGGATTTATCCAATGCGGTTGCAATTTCAGAGTACGTTAATGTGATTTCCCGTGGAATACCGGTCATTAAATCTCGGCCACTTACAGGCATGGGTGGCGGAGGTTCTTCTAAGGTTGTTAAGGCAGATCCAATATTGATTTTGATCAGTTCCGCGGTTCGTTCACCAACCAACATATTGTGTTGACGTCTGACATATTCCAAAACGTCGGCAGTGAATTGGTCACCTGCGACTCGGATGGATTCATCGCATACGATTCCAGCCAAGGCAATCACGGCGATCTCTGAAGTCCCTCCACCTATGTCGATAATCATGTTCCCTTTGGGTTCTTCAACATCAATGCCGATACCAATGGCGGCCGCCATGGGCTCGTGGATGAGGTAAACCTCTTTGGCGCCTGCATGTTCTGCAGAATCCCGAACCGCACGCTTTTCGACTTCTGTGATACCGGACGGAATGCAGACCACCATGCGGAGGGAGGGAGCAAAAAACCTTTTGGTGGGATTAATCATGGCAATCATCCCTCGAATCATATGTTCAGCGGCATGAAAATCCGCAATTACGCCGTCGCGAAGAGGACGGATGGTCTTGATATTCTCATGGGTTTTCCCATGCATTTGTTGGGCCTTCTTGCCGATAGCGATAACCTTTCCAGTATTGCGGTCCATGGCGACAATGGAAGGCTCATCCACTACAATCGTGTCCCGATGAATAATCAGGGTATTGGCTGTGCCAAGGTCAATGGCAATTTCTTGAGTAAATAAATCGAAGAGTCCCATGGAGTTCTAAAGATGAACGGTTACAGAATAAGAAAGCGAATCTAAAGGTAAAGGGTGATTAAAGATTTTTTTTTGAAATTAGCTAACCTTGTTCGGAAATCTAGAAAGGGCTAAGGAATCTGTGTGCTCAAAGGCAGGCTAATGCTTGAAGTGCCTAACCCCTGTCATGACCATGCACATGTCGTTTCGATCGCAGAAATCGATGCTATCCTGGTCTTTGATGGAACCGCCTGGTTGTATCACGGTTCTGATACCTTCTTGCCAGGCAATTTCGACACTATCTGCGAACGGAAAGAAGGCGTCGCTGGCCATAATCGCCCCTTGAACATCGAAGTCAAAGGTTCTCGCTTTGTGGGCGGCTTGCCTCATGGCGTCAATTCTTGAGGTTTGGCCTGTTCCTGAACCAATGAGTTGACGATTCTTGATTAGAACTATTGCATTGCTTCGGGTATGCTTCACCACTTTTATTGCAAATTCCATATCGGTAATTTCCGATGCATTGGGTTGCTTGGCGGTGACGACCTTGAATTGATCCGAGGATTCGGTGGAGCGGTCCGGACTTTGGACCAGGTAACCACCTAGGGCGGACCGAACTTGCATGGAAGAAGGGATGGGCTGTAATTGTTGAAGGAGAATGCGGTTCTTCTTTCGTGTGAGTAATTCAATGGCCTCTGTGTTGAAGGAAGGGGCGATGAGAACTTCGTAAAAAATTCCGTCGATTTCTTTGGCGCAGGCTATATCAATGGGTCTATTGGCGGCCAGGATGCCACCAAAGGCTGAAATGGGATCACCCGCAAGGGCGTCGTTCCATGCCTCCACCAAAGTAGTACGACTTGCAAGACCGCAGGCGTTATTGTGTTTCACTATAACAAAGGTGGGTTCCTCAAATTCAGCCAGCAGGGATAGCGCCGAATCAACGTCAAGTAAGTTGTTGTAGCTCAAAGGTTTCCCGGAAAGGACCCGAAAATATTCCCGCAATGGCCCGTAGAAAAGACCTTGCTGATGAGGATTCTCTCCGTATCGTAGCAAATGGCCTTGATCGGAGGCAATGCGAAGGTAAGTACCTCCTGCGTCTGCTTTCAAATAGTCAAAAATCAGGGTATCATACCTCGATGTCATTGCAAATGCTTCGGCTGCATACTGAATTCGCTCATCATGGCTCGTTCCACCGGCCAGGATCTGTTGCCTTAATCGATCGTATTGATGGGACGATGATAGAACCGTGCATTGCTGATGGTTTTTGGCGGCAGCTCGTAGGAGGCTGACCCCTCCGATATCTATTTTCTCAATAAGTTCTTGGTGCGTACCCCCGGCAAGTAATGTATCCTCGAAGGGGTACAGATCCACAATCACCAGGTCAATGGGGGGAATTTCGTAACCTGCAAGTTCGTTGAGATCCTCAATTTGGTGATTACGATGCAGGATCCCTCCAAAAACCTTGGGGTGAAGGGTTTTGACACGCCCCCCCAGAATGGAAGGATATCCAGTTAGATCCTCAACCTTACGAGGTTGACAACCGAGGCTTTGTAGATAATCCCAAGTGCCGCCTGTGGACCAGATTTCAACCCCAAATTCCATCAAGGTTTTGGCCAATGGCTCAAGCCCATCTTTGGAGTATACGGAAATTAAAGCGGTGCGGACCGGATTTAAAGCGGACATAAGTAAAGATCAGAAAAGGCAAGTTTTGAAATTAATTTCCATGAACCATCAGGTTCAGATGAGTCAAGTTAATCTTAACTCAAAGCTAGAATTCATAGCCCTTGGACACCAAGGGTCAATCTCTGATTTTATGAACAATCCTGTCAACGAATGACAGGTTTATCGCCCTGCGTTGTGGAGATTTCGGTCAATGAAAGTGGAAAGTTCTACCCCTTGGAGCAATCCCTGAGCGAGTAAGGCCAGGTCAATGAGTTGCTGTCCTAGAGCTTGTCTTGGTTCAGGGTCTTGCATTTCAACCATCTTCTGAACCAAGGGATGCGAAGTATTGACTACCATATCGATGGTTTCTTTCATAGCCCCCCCGAAGAAGGGAGAACCTCCGCCTGTGGCGGCCATCTCATTCATACGGCGCATGAATTCGGAACGGGTGAGGGTGATGGGGGGATCGTCAGCGGACATAGCCTCCGCCTTGACCTTGAATTCTTCTTTGGTTTTGACCCAATCGCTTACCCATTCCACCGCAAGTTTTTCTTGTTCTTCGTTTAGTAAGGAAGTCTTGGATTCCCCTTTGTCCACCAATTTGTCCAAGGTGTCGGAATCAATTCTTTTGAATGTGGTTTTTTCCAGCTTGCTTTCCAAGGCGCCGATGAAATGAGCATCGATAACGCTGTTCATTTGAAGGACGGTCAAGCCACGCTTGCGTGATCCTTCAATCAAATGATGTTGAGCGCTGGCTTGGTTGGTGTACAAGACAACCATTTGTCCATCTTTGTTGCGATGATTCGCTTCCAAAAGGGCCGCGGTATCGTCCCAATTTCTGAGCTGCTGATCGGTATCTCGGTACAAACAAAAGCCCTTTGCACGGTCATAAAATTTCTCGTCTGAAATCATGCCGTATTTCACAAAAAGCTCCAACTGATCCCATTTTTCTCTGAATGAATCCTCTTGGTTTTTGGCGATATCCGAAAGTTTATCGGCCACTTTTTTGGAGATGTGGGAATTGATTTTCTTAACGTTGGAATCTGTCTGAAGAAATGATCTGGATACATTGAGCGGTATATCCGGAGAGTCAATGACCCCGTGGAGCAGGCGCAAATAATCAGGGACAATATCTTCGACGGAATCAGTTATAAAGACCTGACGGCTATAGAGTTGTATTTTGTTTTTGGCTGGTTCAAAATCTGCTCTCAATTTGGGGAAATACAGAATTCCCGTCAGATTGAAAGGATAATCGACATTCAGGTGTATCCAAAACAAAGGCTTTTCGGCCATTGGATACAAATCGTTGTAGAAATTCTGGTAATCCTCATCGTTGAGATCGGCAGGCTTGCGGGTCCATAGAGGACTGGTCGCGTTAATATGTTCTTCGCCGAACATTACTTTTACTGGAAGGAATTTCCCATATTTACGTAGAATTTCTTTGAGCCTCCATTCATCAAGGTATTCTGCAGCATCCTCCGAAACATGCAGGATAATGTCAGTGCCCCGATCGCTTCGCTCCCCAATCCCAATTTCGTATTCGGTGGAACCATCGCAGGACCAGCGAGCAGGCGCAGAGCCTTCTTTGTAACTCAAGGTGTGAATGTCCACCCTGTCAGCGACCATGAACGCTGAATAAAATCCTAATCCAAAAGCACCAATAATTTGATTGAGGTCGGATTTGTCTTTGTACTTTTCGATGAATTCAGTGGCTCCCGAGAAAGCAACCTGCGTGATGTATTTCTCAATTTCTTCCTCGGTTAATCCCAAGCCATTGTCGGAAATGGTGATAGTTTTGGAATCTTTATCCAATCGCACTTTAACTTGTAATTCCCCAATTTCGCCTTGAACTTCTCCCATGGAGGCGAGGGCAGAAAGTTTCTGGCAGGCATCTACCCCGTTGCTGACTAATTCCCTCAAGAATATTTCTTGATTGGAGTAAAGCGATTTTTTGATAAGTGGAAAAATGTTCTCGGTGTGGACCGAAATATTACCTTTTTTGGTGGTTGTTTGAGTCATGGGGACGGGCTTTGGCCATGGGCAATCAAACCTTGTGCCAGAATAACCGATATGGCTTTGTTGTGTCAATTTGTCCGATTCTTGTATCTTTTTGGTGTTTTGAGAGGAATTGTTCGCAGTTTTGTGTCATGGAAGAAGTTTTCATTTTGGACGCTCTGCGAACACCCATCGGGAAATACGCGGGGGCATTATCAAGCATGAGGCCCGATGATATGGCCGCCCATTTAGTAAAGGCCATGATGGAGCGTCATCTCGATCTTGACTCTCAACTAATTGAGGAATTGGTTCTAGGGGCAGCCAACCAAGCGGGGGAGGATAATCGAAATGTGGCCAGAATGAGCGTTTTGCTGGCCGGTTTGCCGGTCTCTGTGGCCGGAGTCACGGTCAATCGTTTGTGCGCCAGCGGCCTGCAAGCCATCATGGATGCGAGCAGGGCCTTGGCCATGGGTCAGGGTGATTTTTATTTAGCGGGTGGGGTGGAGAGCATGAGTCGGGCCCCTTGGGTAATGGCCAAGCCTGAACAGTCCTTTGGTCGGCAACCGGAGATCCACGATACCACTTTGGGTTGGCGCTTCACGAATCCGCGTTGGGAGGGGCTGCATCATCCCTACAGTATGGGTGAAACGGCCGAAAATGTGGCAGAGAAGTACCAAATTAGCCGAGTGGATCAAGATGATTTTGCTCAAGCATCGCAGGAGAAATATGCAGCAGCTCAAGCGTCAGGCGCTTTTGACCGGGAACGAATTGCGACCCCTACGCAAGTTTCCAAGGGCCAAACACAGTGGGTTGCGCAAGACGAGCATCCTCGTTTGGGGGACAGGGCCAAACTCAGCCAATTGAAGCCCGTGTTTAGAGAGGGTGGGACGGTGACCGCCGGTAATTCTTCTGGTATTAATGATGGCGCAGCTTTGCTGCTGTTGGCAAGTGCATCGGCCGTCAAGCGTCATCAACTTGAACCCATAGGCCGTGTGGTTTCCATGGCGGTGGCAGGAGTTGACCCTGCTTGTATGGGCATGGGTCCGGTACCTGCAGTCCTCAAAGCATTGAGTCGTGCTGGACTGCAGGCCAAAGACCTGGGTCTAGTTGAATTAAACGAGGCCTTTGCCTCGCAGGCCTTGGCTTGTCAACGTGAGTTGGGTTTACCCTTGGAAGATATGAATGTTCATGGAGGCGCTATTGCCTTGGGCCATCCTTTGGGATGTTCCGGGGCACGAATCACCACCACTCTTTTGCACGCTTTGCATCGTTACCCTGGTAAGAAAGCCTACGGTCTTGCCACAATGTGCGTTGGGGTGGGTCAGGGTGCGGCCCTTGTGGTGGAAGCCTTGCGAAGGCCATCATGATGGTGATCACCCGCAGACCATGAATCGTTACTTCATTCAGCTGGCTTATGATGGGACGGCCTATCATGGTTGGCAGCGTCAGCCCAATGCCATGACGGTGCAGGAGCTCATCGAAAATGCCTTAGCTCAATTTACGGGGGAACCCGTTTTTCTTACGGGTCAAGGCCGTACCGATACAGGGGTGCATGCATCGGAGTTTTTCGCTCATTGGGATGCAAAGGAGGACCTTCGTTCCTTGTTGCGAGGCCAGGTGGAGGATGGGATTAGGGTTCTTAACCGAATGTTGCCTAACGATTTGGTGATCCAGCGGGTCTTTCAAGTTCCCGTTTCCGCGCATGCCCGGTATTCAGCCCTGTTCAGGACCTACCAATACCGAATTCATTGGGTCAAGGATCCATTCCAAGCGCGGTATTCCTGGCAGATTCCTGCCTGCCCAGATTGGGATTCTTTGATCAAGGCAACGGCTCTTTTGCCGGGCAACCGTGATTATAGCTGTTTCGCAAGGGCTGGCGGTGGACAGCAACACGGCCTTTGCAATTTGACCCATGCGCATTGGAAACTGAATGAAGATCAATCGGCGGTTTTTGAGATCCGAGCCAACCGCTTTCTTCGCAACATGGTCCGGGCAATTGTGGGTACTTTGATGGAAGTAGGCAGAGGTTACCGCCCTTATCATCAAATCATCGACCTCTTGAATGAAGGAACCCGATCGGATGCAGGCACCTCGGCACCGGCTCATGGTCTTTGTTTGGTTCATGTAGAATATCCTGACGGTATAATTCAAAAACCTTCATGAAGTCCCCTTCCGAAGAATTCCAGGCGCCAGGGGTTGGGACCGCCAAAGCCTTGCAGCGCTTGTTCGGCGAAATGAAACTGTACGGCTTCTTGCTGAGCGGAACAGTTCTTTTGGCCATTGTTCTTGCAGGAACTGCCCCTCTACGGCCATGGTTGATTCAACAAGCCGTGGACGGGCCCATGACGCAAAAGGATTTGGATACATTGGCCCAATACGGGTGGATAATTTTGGCCTTGCTGCTTGCGGAATCCGGCCTAAGGTACCTGTTCGGTTTTTGGAGTGTTCAATTGGGGCAGTCCGTAGTCAAAGATTTGCGACGCAAGCTTTTTGAACATTTATCTCGTTATCGTCCAAGTTTTTATGAATCAAGATCGGTAGGCGCATTGGGAAGCAGGGTGATCAACGACTTGGAGGCCATTGCCGAATTATTTGCCCAGGGATTCTTGACGATGGCTGGGGATATTTTGCAATTGATCGTCATTTTATCGGTCATGATTTATACCGATTGGCGACTAACCTTGGTGAGTTTGATGGTGATGCCATTGTTGTTATGGGTGACGTGGTGGTTCAAAGAAAAAGTTCATGGATCCTTCACTGAAGTGCGTTCACGGACCTCATCCTTGAATTCTTTCCTCCAGGAGCGCCTCAGCAATTTGCAACTTATTCCTCTGTTTCATCGAGAGAAGGAGGAGAACAAGGCCTTCCGACTAGAGAACGAAGGTTTGGCCCAAGCACATTTGAAGGGGGTATGGTATTATTCTGTATACTTTCCGGTAGTAGAGGTCCTTACGGCCTTGGCCATGGGATTGATGGTATGGTACGGGGCCGTTAGGGTGCAGGATGGAGCTTTGTCTACTGGCGTTTTGGTGGCCTTTCTGGTTTATATCAATCAGTTGTTTAGGCCATTGCGACTATTAGCGGACAAATTTAATTCCCTTCAAATGGGCATCATCGCATCTTCAAGGGTTTTTCAATTGATTGATTTGAAAGCATGGCCAGCCGAAACCAATAATTCCTCAGATCAACCCACAAAGGGCATAGACTTACAAATTCAAAATTTGAATTTTGGATACCGAGAGGATATCAAGGTCCTCCATGATATTCAATTGCATATGAAACCGGGCGAGGTTTGGGCGGTGGTGGGGAGCAGTGGTAGCGGTAAGTCCACCTTAGCGCAATTGCTGGTTAGGTTCTATGAACCAAGTACAGGACGTATTCTGCTAGACGGCCTGCCTCACTCGGAAATGACCTTGAGGCAATTGCGTAGACGCATTGTTTATGTGCCGCAGGAACTTGTTTTCTTCAGTGGAACAGTGCTGGATAACATCATTCTGTATGATTCCACCATCACAATGGAAATGGTAGTGCAGAGGGTTCAGGAGTTTAATCTCCTTGATTTTGTAGAGTCCCTACCTATGGGCTTGCTTACCCCTGTTGGCGAGAGGGGTGCTGGGCTTTCTGCTGGTCAAAAGCAATTGGTAGCGTTGATTCGCGCTTTGGTTAGGCAGCCTGATCTCCTCATACTGGACGAGGCTACCGCATCGGTGGATTCCGCTACCGAGGCCCTGGTCCAAAGGGGAATCGAGGCCTTTGTCCAAGGTCGTAATGCCTTGTTGATTGCCCATCGAATGTCTACTTTGCGGTTTGCCCACCGAATTTTGGTCATGAAAGAGGGCCGCATCGTGGAAGAAGGTAGTCACGCTGAACTTCTTGCCTTGGACGGGCATTTTTCTAAATTAAGTCGAGGTCAACAATTAGGCGATTGGCTTGTTACTTCGTAGTTATTATCCTTAAATAAACTTTTCTATGCAGCCCACTTTATTTGATAGGCTCAATTCACTTTTTTTCAATACCACTATGCGCCAAATCACTGCTGCCCTTTGGTTTGCTGCATTGGCTTTTGTACCTCACAAGGCCATGGCCTCGATGGAATTTAGAGAATCACGGCTTATTGTGGAGGCTGAAGACCATGATTGCGCAACCCTCAAGGGAGCGAGAGCCGGGATTGAAATGCGAAACCGTATGAGCCTTAGGGCATCGGCTATCAATCGAGGCGGGGATACCTACGATATTCATCACTACCATTTTAACCTATCCTTGACCAATACCTCCACAGCGATTGCAGGGGATGTGATGTTTCGTTCGACCGTTACATCGCCTGTTATGGATACTTTTTGGTTTGAACTGAGGAGTTTCATGAACATAGATTCTGTTCAAATCAACGGAATTCGTTACCTTCCCTCCACATTGTCCAGGTTGAATGATGTGGTTCGTGTTCCATTGCTCAGCAATTTAGATGCGGGAATGCAGGTGACCTGCCGTGTATTCTATCATGGTACTCCGCCTAGCGGAGGTTTCTTCAGTGGGGTTAGCTCGGCTGCATCACAAACATGGGGGGTCAATGTGACCTGGACTTTGTCGGAGCCTTTCTCGGCACCGGATTGGTTCCCTTGCAAACAGGATCTTTGGGACAAGATTGACTCTATTTTCTTTGACGGTACCAGCGTTTCTCCTAACAAAGTGGCCTCAACGGGTTTGCTTATCGGGGTTGATACGCTAACGAGCAATAGACGCAAATACAAATGGAGAAGCCGTATACCCATGGCTTTTTATTTGATGGCTTTTTCGGTTGCCGATTATACCGAGCATTTGAGTTGGGCTCACCCCACCGCGCTTGCTAATGATTCCGTGCTGATTCAACATTGGATTTACAATGCCAACAATTCTTCCGGGAATTCTTGTCTTAATTTTAATAGGAATGCCCTGAACAGCACCGGGGCCATGATTGAGAATTTTTCGGATTTATTTGTGTTGTATCCATTTCATACCGAAAAATACGGGCATATGATGGCGCCCTTAGGGGGCGGGATGGAGCACCAAACTATGAGCACCATGGGAAGCTTTGGTATGGATTTGATTGCCCATGAATTGGCCCATCAGTGGTTTGGGGACATGGTCACCTGCGCCAACTGGAATGATATTTGGCTAAACGAAGGTTGGGCCTCTTATTGCGAATACCTCCACCGTCAATATCTCGTTTCGCAGACATCGGCTAGCGACTGGATGAACAGCACGCACAATTCGGCTCGTTCGGCAACAACGGGGTCGGTCTATGTTCCGGCATCGGGGATAACGAATGTGAACAGGATTTTTTCTTCATCGCTGACTTACAAGAAAGGTGCTGCAGTTCTGCATATGCTTCGCAACGAAATCGGGGACGATTCGTTGTTCTTCCCAGCCGTTAGAGAGTACCTTCAAGCCAAAAGACATTCCGTGGCCACCACGGATGAGTTTCGTCAAATCATGGAGCAGAGAACGGCGTTACCCCTACAGAACTTTTTCCAAGACTGGGTGTACGGAGAAGGTCATCCTACCTACAATATTGAGTGGAATTGGCGCGATTCGGTGTTATGGCTTCAAATGAGCCAGACCGTGACCGCCCCCTCGGCGACCCCGGTTTTTCGTAACAAACTACCTTTGGGATTAATCACCTCTGGTCCGGGTCAAGCCCCATCGGTCATTCAAGTGGAACCTGCCTTGGGCCTGCAGCGTATCCGTGTTCCTCGTCAAGTGGCCAATGTTACCTTGGATCCATCGAATGCCATCCTCAAAGGTACAAGTTCCTCTATTTCAAGATTGGCGACCTTAGGCGTAGGCTTGGAGGGGTTGAATATCCAAAGTTTCAATCCTTACCCCAATCCTGGCCATGGCACATTGAAAGTGGATTTGATTTCTTCTGCTGATTTGCTCCTTACCGATCTAAGCGGTAGGCATATCAAAATTTATCATGGGCATGAAGGCAAGAATCAATTTGACCTCAACGTCCCTGCGGGCACCTATCTCCTAGAGGCAATTTTTTCATCGGGCTCACGTGCAATTCAAAGGATTGTTATCCAATAGTCAGAGAAAGAAAATAGATCAGGGCTTGGCATTGGAATCTTTGTTTTTGCGTCCAAAGACCGTAACTTGGACATACCTACCTGGGTTTTGACGCAAATCGGTGAGTAATAAGTTCAGGGACTGGGTACTTTGTTGAAGGTTATAATACAATGAACTGTCTTTCATTAATTTCCCCAAAGTACCTTGATCACTTTGGATACGGTCCATGAGGTGCCTTGTAGAAGCCAAAGCTAGTTCAGCTTGGTTGACAGTTTGCTTGAGCCGCAATTGGGACAACGAATCGGAGAAGGATTTGAAATTTTGGATGGAAGCTTTGAGGAGAGGCTGATCTTGCCGCAAATCTTCGGAGAGACGTTGAAGATCGATAAGGGTTTTCTGTATGGGTGTACGGCTATCGCGAATTAATTCGTTTAGGTTGGTGCTTCCCTCATCCAACTGGGCAAGGCTGTGCCGAATTTTGGCTTCCTCCACGGCTTCCAAAATACGGTTGAGGTTGGTGAGACTAGTTTCAACTTTGTCTTTGAGCGGTGTTAGGTCGCCTACCAAATTTTCAATGAGGCTGGGGGCGATTTCGGCAGGGAGGGTGTCTCGATGCTGGTAATTGCTTTTGGTATCTTGGCCTATTTCGATTTGCAAGGCTTTGGTATCAAAAAGATCGGTGCTGACTAATTTCAACCGAGTTCCTGTCGGAAGACTAACTCGCTTGGATACCTCCACGGTGACCAAAACAGTGTTCTGTTCGGGAAGAAGCTCAATCTCGGTAACGGTGCCTGTTTTGATGCCCTTGTACAAGACGGGGGCTGCGGTCTTAAGACCTTTTACATCATCAAATAGCGAATAATATGTGTTACGGCCAGTAAAAATATCGTCGCCTTTCAGGAAATTAATTCCAACGAACAACAAGGTCAATGCCATCGTGGCAAACAGTCCGATCCAAACTTCCTTGGGTATCTTTCGCATGGGTTGGTTTTAGTTAGAGAACTCCCTGAATTAAGGATTGTTCTTGTGGTGGTATTGCTCAATTGCTTCAGCGATGGACAGCGAAAGTTTGTTTTGACCTTGCTCTGAGCGCATGAATTGCTCTTCTTCTTGATGGGTTAAGAACCCTGTTTCGATAAGTACGGCGGGCATGGTGGTTCGGTAGAGCACCAAAAAGCCAGCCTGTTTGACCCCTCGGCTATGTCGCCCCGTATGATGAACGAATTTTTGTTCGATGAGTCGGGCCAATTCCAAGCTTTGAGATCGGTAGGCGCTTTGGAACAGTTCAAAAATGATATGGGCTGTCGGGTCATTGGGGTTGAAGCCGTCGTATCGCTCCAGGTAATTGCTCTCCATAAGAACCGCGGAATTTTCTCGTTTGGCTACATTGAGGTTGGCTCCGGTGACATGCAATCCTTGGGTGAAGGTTTCAGTCCCGTGAGCTTTGGCCCCCCCGCTGTTGCAGTGAATGGATACAAAAAGATCCGCATTAAGCCGGTTGGCTATTCCCGCCCTTTCGTGGAGCTCTATGAATCTGTCATCGCTGCGGGTAAGATGTACCTGAATCCCTGGGATTCGGCGGCGCAGTTGCTCGGCTACTTTACGTGCAATTTCCAGGGTTACTACTTTTTCGAGGGAACCTTTCCCTAGGCAACCGCTATCATGGCCGCCATGCCCCGCATCCAGAACGATTCGATGCACGGTATACGCTTTGACCCCCAAAGTAGGGCAACCAAGGCTCCAAAACAGGCCAACCATAGCGATTCCCCGGAACCATGAGGTCCAAGGCTGCCGTTGAAGTAGTTTTGAGGTTCGATGAAGGTAAGCCATTGGGTCTTGACAACTTTGTTTAGCAAATCTAGGGAAGCGGTGTTACTTCCCAACCTGTTTCGAGGACATTGCTCTCCCTCGTTCCGATTAGTGGGTCTATTCCTGGCCTTTGTCGTCGCATCTACGTTCCAGAGTTTCGCTCAAGAAATCCCTGCAATGAACGATAGCCTCAGGGCCAAATCCAAGGATGAGCCCGAACAATCAGTGGATTATGAGGCGGCGGATTCCATCTTGGTGGATTTCAATTCCAATCAGGCCCAGTTGATGGGGAAGGTCAAAATTCGCTTTGGGAACATGGAGCTGCAAAGTGGCAGGGCTTTTCAAAATTGGCGAACTAGGTCTCTGAAGGCTTTGCCTATTGCGGATAGTTTGGGGCGTATGGCCGATACCCCACGTTTTGTGGACGGTTCACAAAGTTTTGTGGCCGATTCGATGGAATACGATTTGGTTGCCGGACGCGGAAAAATCACGGAGCTGGTAACGCGTGAAGGCGAGGCCTATGTGATTGGTCGCAAAGTCCAAAGGGTTCCTCAGGGCGATATGTATGTACGCAACACGTTGTTTACGACCTGCTCGGATACTCGTCATCCTCATTTCCATCTTCAATTGGGCAAGGCGAAGCTTATCCCAGATAAGAGGATTATAACGGGGCCATCGAGGTTGGTAGCCTTGGATATTCCTTTGCCTATAGGCTTGCCTTTTGCGATAATTCCGCTTATGCGAGGTCAGAAAGCAGGCATATTGTTTCCGGAGTACGGGAACTCGCCGCAGTTTGGTTTTTTTCTTCGCAACGGAGGGTATTATTGGCCGATTAGTCCTACGATGGACCTAAGTCTTCGCGGCGATATTTATGCTTACGGGGGGTGGAGGGTGAACCCTACCTTGGGTTATAACAAAAGATATCGATCATCCGGTAGATTGAACATCAATTGGAGCAATCTCCAATCCGGGGATCCAAAGGCTAGGGATTTCAGTCGCCAGCGAGATTTCATGGTTTTTTGGCAGCATAATCAGGACGCTAGGGCTCATCCGTACCGAAGATTTTCGGCTTCCGTGCAGGCAGGCACTAGCAATTTTCTAAGGAACAATACACCCTCCACAACGGACTTTCTGAATAACCAGTTGAATTCATCCGTTTCGTACAGTCGCTCATTTCCTGGTAAACCGATCCAGTTAAACTTGGCTGCCAGACATTCCCAGAATACGCAAACCAGGCGTCTGCAAATCAATTTTCCTGAAGGCAACTTGAATATTGCCAGGGTTCAGCCTTTCCGTAAAAAAACAGCCATCGGTGCCGAGAAATGGTTTGAGAAAATCGGTTTTACGTATCAGTCTAATTTGAGATCTTCATTGAATGTCGCGGATTCCCTCTTCAATCCTTCGAATGCGATTCGAAATTTGGATGCAGGTTTGCAACATAATTTACCGTTTTCGACTTCCTCTTTCCGATTGGGGAATTTTGTGCAAATCACACCGGGTTTTGCCTACCAGGAACGTTGGACTAACCGCCGTTCGGTACTGACCTACGACACGGTGTTGGGCAAGGCCATCGCGGATACTGAGCGCGGTTTTTTTCGTAACTATGATTACCAATTCAGTATGCTGATGAATACGCGTTTGTTCGGGTTGCTCCAATTCTCCAAAGGACCGATTGCAGCAATTCGGCATGTGATTAACCCCCAAATTTCATTCGGTTGGAGGCCAGATTTCGGTGCTGATCGTTTTGGCTTTTACAGGACCGTCCAAGTGGATCGACAAGGCAATACGCGCACCTACAGTCCGTATGCGGGATTTGGCTACGGAGTGGCTGGCGCTGGCGGCTCTGCATCCCTTAATTGGAGTATTGACAATAATTTAGAATTCAAAACCAGGAGCCACAGTGACAGTGGTGAAGTCCTTCTGCGTCGTAAACTCTTTGATTCCTTCCGCTTTGGAGGGGCCTATAATTTCAATGCCGATTCCCTGAAAATGTCCTCGATTCAATGGGGAGGGAGAACGCAATTTAATGACCGATTCAGTTTGCTCTTTTCTGGTATTTGGGATGTTTACCAAAGGAATACTGATCAACGACTGATCAACCGTTGGTTAGCATCCGAAAAATGGTGGAGGCCTGTGAACCTCTCCCAAGCCAACTTTACGGTAAGCGGTGGGTTAGGAGGTGCAGCCTCCGGGAGCTCAGCCAGCAACCGAATGGGAATGCCACCGGTCTTATGGGACCGAGGAGATTCGTCCGTATGGGATGATTTTCAACGGTACGGGTATCGTATGTTTATCGATTGGAATGTCCCGTATCGGTTAAATTTTAATTATAACCTGACGTATCAGGCGCTCAACCCCAAAGACCAACAATGGGTACAGTCTTTGACTTTTAATGGTGACCTTTCCTTGACCCGCTTGTGGAAAATTGCTTTTAATTCAGGCTTTGACCTAGTTTCCCTGAAGCTTACCCCAACGGTGGTTAATTTGTACAGAGATTTGCATTGTTGGGAAATGAGTCTTAACCTGGTTCCATTCGGGACGTACAAGTCATACACCTTCACTATCAACGCCAAAGGTCAAATGCTGCAGGATCTGCGCCTAATTAGGCGGCGGAACTGGTTCGATTTGCAACGCTAGACTCTTGACGTCGATGCGTTTGTTCAGCCAGCAACAAAGCGTATTCTCTTGATAATTCTCCTGCAGCCGAAGAATTTTCACTGGCTCTGCGGAGTAAATAGGGTAAAACCTTGTCCACTGGTCCAAAGGGTAGGTATTTGGCTACCATGTACCCTGCATCGGCCAATTCCACCGATAGGGAATCACTCATCCCCAAGAGCTGGGCAAAAATGATTCGATCACTGTTGGTTGCTATATTGAATTGATTCATTAATTCAGTAGCCCAAACGCAACTCGATCGGTTGTGCGTTCCTAGACAAATGAACGCTCTAGGGTGTTGCAACAAAATATGGATGGCTGAATGCGTGTCCCGATCTGTGGCAGATTTGTCGGGTTGAATGGGGTCTGTGTAACCCATCAGGCCGGCTCTGTCTCGTTCTTTTTCCATGTAGGCACCACGAACTACTTTAAAGCCAGGAATATAGCCAGCCTCTTCGGCATGCTTCAGGCAATGTCGTAAATAATCCAATCGATCATGGCGGTACATTTGAAGAGTTTGGATTACGATGGCCTTGGACCGGTTAAATTCCATAGAAGCCTCCAAGGCGATTTGGTCGATGGGGTCTTGAAGCCAGCTTTCTTCAGCATCAATCATGACGGGGCATTGCAGTTGAGATGCCATGCGTAGCAAAGTTGTGACCCTATCTTGACCTCGTTGGTACGATTGGAGCTGAATTGGGTCGGTTAAAGTCTGATTTCCACGGGCCTCTAACAAATTGGAATGGATTAGGCCTGTTACCTTGAAAACAAAGAGGGGCGTTTCAGGATGATTGGCTGTAAAAGTTAAGGCTTCCTGCAGCCTGACCAAGGTTTCGTCCATTAACTCTTCGCTGTTCAACCCTTCCACCGAATAGTCCGGAATACTCCCTATCCCTAATCGGTGAAGTTGTTCAATTTTGGGTAATGATTTTTGAAGTGATTCGCCCCCACAGAATTCCTTGAAAACCGTTGCGCGAATAATTCCCCGTACAGGAAATCGCAATTTTAAGGCCCACTTGGCTAAGAACCCTAGAATTTGCACAATTTTGGCCTGGTTCATGATGCCGAATAGCCATAGTTTCCGCCGCAAGACCTGCCGCGTCAGCTTTCGGTAGGCGGGGGAACGTTCCGGGGGGTGATTCGGGATTGGCACAGCCCCAAAAATAGCCATACGCAACCTTTGGTCGTGTCTGTTGTTTCTTTGCTAAAGAAATCATGGGCACCCTAAATCCAGTTTTGTTCTCTGCGGACTCGACGATATCCGAGCCGAGAATTCTGCGTAAATCGGTGCAGCCGGCAAACGTTGCCCCTAGGCCCTTCTTGATTGCTGGGCCCTGCTCTGCCGAAACTCCAGTCCAATTTGAATTAACCCTCAATGGACTGTTACCTCTTGCACCTGATCTAATAAGGGCAGGGATATGGAAGCCTCGAACCAGACCCAATCGTTTTGAAGGGGTAGGAGAGGAAGGGCTGCGTTGGGTCAGAGAAATGACCCGCGAAAGAAATTTACTATTGGCGATAGAAGTTGCCCAGCCATCACAGGCGGAGGCTGCTTTGAAATTCGGGGTGGACGTCGTTTGGATTGGTGCTAGGACTACAGTTAATCCTTTCCTAGTGGATGAGCTTGGCAAGGTTCTGGCAGGTTCACCTTTGCCCGTTATGGTCAAAAACCCAATCAATCCAGATTTGGAACTTTGGTTGGGGGCGGTGGAACGCTTGGAGGCTTTGGGCCTTCATGAAATTGCATTGGTGCATCGCGGCTTTTCTCCTTTTGAAAGAAGTCCGTACAGGAATATGCCCCAATGGGAAATCCCCATCGAATTGCGACGCCGCAGACCGGATCTGCCTATGTATTGCGACCCCAGTCATATTACCGGGGATGCAAGGCTGGTTCCGGAGTTTGCTCAAATAGCCTTGGATTTGTGTTACGATGGTTGGATGCTGGAGGTTCATCACGATCCTGCCCACGCTTGGTCCGACTCGGATCAACAACTTACCCCCGCCCAATTAGCAGATACCTTGAACGGATTGAAATTCCGTAAAATTGATATGGATGACCCCTCAGAAATTATCGGATTGAGAGAATTGAGGCAGGAAGTGGATTATTTGGATGATGAATTGCTGAACTTGCTTGCTCGGAGGTTAGAGCTCAGTCATCAATTGGGTGAACTCAAAAAGAATTTTGATTTACCAATTCTGCAACCTCGTCGTTGGGAACAAATTTTAAATACCCGAACATCTGCAGGTCAGGCTATCGGTTTGGATGCTTCATTTCTTATCAAATGGTTGCAACTCATGCATCAGGAGAGTATACGTCGCCAATTGGAAGTATACCGCCCCGATTCAGTCAAAGCGCTGTAGCTTGGGCAGATTGGGCCGCTGCGACGCGTCCTTCTAAGTGTCTGTACATGGCAGACCCCAACACGGTGGTCTATGCGAGACCCCTGATGGTTGTGGTGGATGGGCCTTTATACGTGGTGAATTCAGGTGAGGGAAGCAAATCGTGGGAATCCTTATCCTCAATCCTTGATTTTTTGCTCAAGTATCAGGCTGATCAGGAATCTGTTTTGGTTGTTGTAGGCGGAGGAGCTCTAAGCGATGTCGGCGGGCTAGCGGCCTCACTTTTCAAAAGAGGAATTCGGTGGGTCTCCGTGCCAACGACGTTGTTGGCCATGGTAGATGCAGCATGGGGGGGTAAAACCGCCATAAATTTTGGTGGAGTCAAAAACAGTGTTGGGGTATATCATTGGCCATCGCATTGGATATACGATTTTTCTTCGTTGTATTCCTTGAACGAAAGGCAACGGTTTGATGGTTGGGTGGAGATATTCAAGCACGCAATCATTGGCGATGCTGTTTTGTTTCAAGAGGTCAAGGCATTTTGGAGCAGCTATGATCTAACAAACAAGGAGTCATCGGGTTTAATGCCGCTGCCTGACCAAGGCCTTATTGATGCCGCATTACGGGTCAAAATTCGAATTGTTCAAGAAGACCCATACGAACGCGATTTGCGTCGTTTACTTAATTATGGGCACACTTTGGCCCATGCCCTCGAGTCATCACCTGTTGGTTTCAGCCATGGCCAGGCCGTTTGGCTGGGCATGCTCTTTGAATTGAATTTAGCGGCTCAAGGTATTTGTCTGCATGAAGGCGAGGTACTGCCCATTCTCGAATTTCTACGATTATTGGCGCCATTCAGCGGCTATGCTGATGAATCAACCTCGATTGTACTCCCGCCTTGGAATACTGTTTGGGATTTTATGTTGCAAGACAAGAAAATCCGCTATGGTCAAATCGCTTGGTCTCTTCCGATCAAAGCAGGTCATGGCCAAACGGGTATTGCAATCGATACCCAGATCGTGAAGGAATTGTACGAAATTTGGTTGTCAAATCCGTTGGATCACAAGGTATTCATTCCATAGCTTCCCTATTGTCTATTCCAAGTCTATTGAAGAGTCCGGGTGAATTAACCTTTCAAGGCAGTCCAACGCGGCTTCCTTCGGTAGTGTCGTTGAGATTGCCGCCGTCCAAAAGTCAGCTAATACGGCGAATATTCATTCGCGCCGTCCAAGGTCAGCCTTTTCATAACACTGATTTTGATTCCACTTGGCCAAAGGATGTTCAAGATGCGTGGTCTTTGGTTCAAGGCTTTTTCTTGCAACGTCAGCGAGGTCATCAAGAACCCGACGATCATCTTTGGGAAGCGGGCGAAGCAGGCACGGTGATGCGCTTTGGTCTCGCCTTTTTGGTTGCACAAGGCTGTAGAGGAATTTTGAAAGGCTCTGGCAGAGCTCATGAGCGGCCCATAGGCGATTTGGTTGATGCCTTGGTCTTTTGCGGCGCCAACATTGAATACCTCGCCAAGCAAGGTTACCCGCCCTTGAAGATTCAACCCTCTTTGTTGACTAGGAGGAATTTGCGTTTGGATGCGGGTACCAGTTCCCAATTCATCTCAGCTCTGGTTTTGGTTGCGCCGCTCTTGGGTGCTAATATTGATTTGAATGAAAATGTCCCATGGGTAATTTCTTGTCCAGCCCAGGCCCTTTCTTCCAAGCCTTATTTGGAAATGACCGTCAAGGAAATGAAGGAAGCTGGTTTCTTTTTGGATAATTCTGCTAATTCCGTTCGCTATTTTTCCAATCGGCCTTATCAAGTTCAGGGGTTGCCTCTTCGACATGAAGGCACGGAAAATTCATCATTTCTTGTTGAAGGTGATTGGAGCGCCGCTTCGTTTTGGATTTGGCGGCAAGCCGAGGTTCCTCTTTGTCAGCATTTAGAGGTTAAGATTTTGACCAACGAAAGCAACCAAGCTGATCGTATTATTTTGGATTTGTTGCCTCTGCTTGCTCCTAGGGTTTCCGTTAGTTTCAACCCGGATAATCGCAGTTGGACCATTGACTCTTTGGGCAGAGATCAAGGTCTTGTCGGCAAGGATTCGGATGGAGGCCATGATATGGCCACTTCCATAGTGAGTAAGAGCGATGGGATTTGGCGAATTAGGGCGACGGATTTTCCGGATATGGTTCCGGCCTTGGCCATGTGGGCGCTCCTGTCAGGCAATGCCTTGGAAATTATCGGCATTGGTCATCTCCGATACAAGGAAAGCGACCGAATACAGGCCTTGATGTATAATCTGGATTTGTTGGGTATTCCGAATGGACCACTTGCGCTTGAGGGTATAATCATCACCCCGCCTAGTTCGTGGAAAGATTATTCTCAACGTTTCGTTACTAGTCAAGGCTATGGGCAAATCAGTGGCAATTCTTTTCCTGTGTTCCGCTGTTTCGGTGATCATCGGATAGCCATGGCATTAAGCATGCTTGCGTTGCCAGATCTGCCTATACCCCTTGATGAGCCAGATGTGGTTCGAAAGTCTTATCCAAGTTATTGGGAGGATTGGGCCAAATTTGGATATACCTTGATGTCCTTAAATTAGCGTATGCCAGGAAACAGTTTTGGACGAAATTTTCGGATTAGCTCCTTTGGGGAATCCCATGGTCCGGTGATTGGTGTTGTAGTGGATGGTATCCCTGCAGGCTTACCGCTTGATTTGAACAGGGTTCAAGAACAACTCGATCGTCGTCGACCTGGCCAAAGCCGGATGACCACTGCTCGAAACGAAGAGGACCGGGTGGAATGCCTATCGGGTTTGTTTGAAGGACTAAGCACAGGTGCCCCTCTGACCTTGGTTATTCCGAACCGTGATGCCAAGCCTGAAGATTACAATAGTCTTCGTGATCAAATCAGACCATCGCATGCTGATTTTACGGTGATGGCGAGGTTCGGCTACCGGGATCATCGTGGTGGGGGAAGGAGTAGCGCACGGGAAACTGCTGCTCGTGTCATGGCTGGTGCAGTGGCCGCCGCCCTGCTCGATTGCATAGGTGTTCGTTGTTATGCTTGGGTTCATTCCGTTGGACCTCATGCTTTAAAGGTTCCCTTTCCTCCAGGATTTTCGCCACAAGCCACGGCTTCAGGCTATGAGATTCACCGCCTTTGTCCCTTCACTAAGGAACAGATAGAGGCATCTCCTGTCCGCTGTCCTGACCCTGTCGCATCCTCCAACATGGAGGCGTATGTTGACGAGGTTCGTTCAGCGGGTGATAGTACCGGTGGCACGGTGGTGGGCTGGTGCCAAGGTTTGCCCCCTGGTTTGGGTGATCCGGTTTTTGACCGCCTGGAAGCTGATCTAGCCAAAGCTATTTTATCCATTAATGCAGTCAAAGCATTTGAATTGGGGAGTGGATTCGCGATGAGCGTGGGCAAAGCTTCAGAGTACAACGATGCGATTCTCAAGGCTGATACCCAAACGTGGTCTTCCATAGAAACTTTAACTAATCATTCAGGAGGAATACAGGGGGGGATTAGCAATGGGCAACCCTTGTGGATTAAGGTTGGCTTCAAAGCAACGGCTACGGTAGCATTTCCTCAGCAATCGGTTGATTTTCAAGGAAATCCAGTGACCTTGCAGGCCCATGGTCGTCATGACCCTTGCGTTGTGCCACGAGCTGTTCCTATCGTAGAGGCAATGATGTCTGTAGTGATTGCTGATCACTTGCTCGCTTGGCCTGCAGCTCAATTGTCTACCCTCATGAAATCCGTTGTCCGATCCTGAAACAATTGTTCCAGCCTAAAACTCCTTTTGAAATTCACCTCCATGAAGAAAGTCTTCCCCAAGCACCATCCCTCTAAGGACTTGCCCGATCAAAGCGCGGAACCGTCCGAGGGGTCAAAACCCTGGCCTATGCATATACGTATTTTGATGGGTATCGGGATGGGCTTGATCTTTGGGCTGAGTTCATCGGCAGGCGGATGGTCCTCATGGGTGGTGGATTGGGTCAAGCCCGTGGGCACGGTGTTTGTAAATCTTCTGAAATTAGTGGCGATTCCCTTGGTTTTGGTTTCGTTGGTGGATGGCGTCACAGGCCTCAAAGATCTTCGCAAGCTATCTAGTATGGGTGGGCGGACTTTGTTGATTTTTCTGATGACCACCGTTTGTGCGGTAAGCATTGGCCTTGTAACGGTGAACCTAACCCGACCGGGAGATTATTTATCCGAAACCAAGAGGGATGAGTTGCGTGCACGCTTCGAATCGACTAGTTCTGGTGGACTGGACAATGCCGAAGCCTTCAAGGAAGAGGGGCCATTGGCAGCAGTAATTAATATGGTTCCCGAGAATCTTTTTCATGCACTTTCTCATAATACATCCATGTTACAAGTAGTTTTTTTCGCTTTGTTCATGGGCGTGGCCATTATGTCACTTCCCGCTTCACAAACCAACCTTGTTCGGGATTTGTTCGGGCAACTCAATCGCATCATCCTTTTTATGGTGGATATGATCATGATTCTAGCTCCATTAGGGGTATTTGCCTTGATCGCGTCATTGATCGCTGATTTTGCTGGAGATGAACCTGCAGAGGCCGTGGAACTCCTCGGCGCCCTTTCGGTTTATTCCTTAACCGTTGTTTTGGGCTTGGTAGTCATGATGGCGCTTGTTTATGCGACCTTGTTGCGCTTATTTGGAAACTATAATCCACTCAAGTTTTTCAGCATCATGAGCCCAGCCCAGCTGCTCGCTTTTTCCACCTCTTCTTCCAACGCAACCTTGCCGGTCAACTTGGAGTGTGCCGAAAAGTTGGGGGTTCGTGAAGAAGTGAGAACATTTGTGTTGCCTCTGGGGGCCACTGTGAATATGGACGGGACCAGTCTTTACCAAGCGGTAGCGACCGTTTTCATTGCCCAAGCCTTTGGCCATGATTTAGGTTGGGCTGAGCAATTAACTATTGTTCTAACAGCAACTCTTGCTTCAATCGGTTCAGCCGGTGTTCCTGGCGCAGGGATGGTGATGTTGGTGATCGTCCTTCAATCTGTAGGATTAGAGACTGCTGGTATAGCGTTGATTGTGGCCGTTGACCGGATTTTGGATATGATGCGAACCGTTGTGAATGTTACAGGCGACGCTATGACCGCTGTCTTGGTCGATCGTTGGATGGGAGATACGTCCACAGAAATAAATTCTGAGGCGTAATCTTTTCTTTCACCTCTCCCGGATCTGCCTATATTATCTCCCAAAAAAAAAATACCCTCCGAGATTGGAGGGTATTTTTATTGAACAAGGGAAAACTTGTCCTCTGTGAGCGATATTATTTTTTACCTTTACCAAATAATTCAGCTGTCTTCTTTTTGTAGGCAGCAGAGGCTTCAGCTGCAGTATTGAAGGAACCCAAATCCAGGCGAACACGGTTATTGAAAAGAATGGCTTTGAATTTATTACCGCTTTTGATCACTCCTTTATAACCGAATTTATTTTCGGTTTTGTTCACATTGCGAACGACTACTGAGCGGGTTGCAAATTCCAAATTCTCCAAGCGGCAATCCAATGGATTGTTATTGATTACATTTACGAATAAACGCTCTTTGGTTGCCTTTTTCTTACAGAAAATTTCTGCAACAAGTTTGTGAAGGTAAATGGTTTCGTTTTTGTAGGTTCCATCGCCTAATGGCCAATTTTTTTGGAAGAAGGCATATCCTCTGGAATGGCGACGAAGATTGGCCAGAAATCCAACTTTAACCAAATAAGGGTTTTCGTTGAGAAACTTAGCGACTTTGTCGTCTACCTGGGCAGTTTCTTTGGAATTTTTGAGTTTGAGTTTAACTGACATAATGTTATTATTTAATATAAAAAATTTTAAGTTGCCAAAAATAATATGAACTCTGTACTAAATTGTAACTTTTTACAATAAAAATAATTTAAGCCGCACGCTTAAATCCTTAAAATCCTCATTTTCAACATTTAACCGATTGAATCTTTCGGGTTCGGTAAGATATTTCTCTCTTTGGGCATTGTTTTCTAGTTGTTGAAGGGCCCATTGAGGACGCATTTCGAAGTCGCCAAATTCCACCAAATAGTCTAAAATGCCCTGCTTTTCAGCTTCAAACAACGATCTTTCGGTATCTGAATATAGTATTATAGACAAAATTGTAGGCTCATTCAGTGCCTTTGGATGGGTATCAGAATTCCTCTCCTGCTTCCCTTCCAATGGGACATTTCTGCTCAAAATACCTTCCAAGCCGCCCAAATTATGGATTCTACACTCCTCGATTAGATATTGCCACAACTGTAGGAGATTATGACAGGTTGAGGAGGGTGATGGGGGAGACCATTTATGACCATTTTCTTTGGGAATTTGTTTTGAGTTGTCCTGTGTTTTTCCTAGATGGCCCCGCAATCTGTGTAGGAAATCTACGGTGGTTGCCGTTCCGGTGGTTTGCGCGGGTGGAATATCCTCGCTATTTAGACACTCCTTACCGAAGATTTCTTTGGATTCCGATGGCGGTCGAGAATTTCCTGTTGCGGATGCGCTGTGTTCCTGAGCAATGTTTAGGCTTGTTTCTGATGGCACTTTGGTCTGGACCTTGACTTGAGCGGGCGTTTTAAAGTCGGCAACCGGCAATCGGGAGGTGATGCCTTGAAGGGGATGCGCTTCATGCTTAGTTTGTTGTTCAGTCCGTTGAGCGGGTTCGTGGCTTGGGTTTTTTTGCCCTCTTTGGGCCAAGTAACAGATTTTTATCACCGTGGTCTCCACGAGTAGCCTTGGCTGCCTGGACTGTCTGTATTGCAATTCAGCTTGGTTGAGGAGGTGCAATCCTGCCAAAAGCATATCGGTGCTCGTACCTTGGGCTTGATCGATGAGTTGGTGTTTGTATTCTTGCCCGGTATCGATTAGGTCTGTTGTACCCGGGGTCTTGGCCATTAGCATGTTACGCAAATGCGAGGCCATTCCAAGTACCCAAAGAATGGAGTCGTAACCACGGGCAACCATAGCATCAAGCGCCCGCAATGTAACCGTTGGATCGCCGGCATACATTGTTCTAGTGCATTCCACAAAAAGGGCTTTATCTAGAACTCCTAGTTGATCGCAAACGAGGCTATTGGTGAGGTTACCTCCGCTGAATCCTGCTAATTGGTCCAGCATAGTTAATGCGTCCCGCAACGCCCCATCTGAACGAGATGCAATGGTCAGAAGGGCATCGTCTTCAAAGTTGATCTCTTCGGAACGGCACACCAATGCCAAACGATCGGCTATATCCTGAAGGCGTATCCTCTTGAAATCAAAAACCTGGCAACGGGACAAAATTGTGGGAAGGATTTTGTGTTTCTCCGTCGTGGCCAATATGAATTTGGCATAGGACGGGGGTTCTTCAAGGGTCTTGAGCAAGGCATTAAATGCCGCTGTACTGAGCATGTGCACCTCATCAATGATATAGACCTTGAATTCGCTACCTTGGGGAGGGTAGCGAACTTGTTCAACAAGAGATCGGATATCATCCACAGAATTATTGGAAGCGGCATCCAACTCATGGATGGCAAGGGACCTTCCTTGGTCAAAGGATAAGCAGGACGGGCATTCACCACAAGCCTCCTGGTTAATGCCCCGGAATGAGCAATTTATGGTTTTGGCCAAGATGCGTGCGCACGATGTTTTTCCCACCCCTCGGGGTCCACAGAAGAGGTAGGCTTGGGCCAATTGGCCTTTGGCTATGGCATTACACAGGGTTGTGGTGATATGGCCCTGACCAACAAGCTCCTCAAAGCGTGGGGGCCGATATTTGCGGGCAGAAACCTGGTAACCTTGCATTTGCTCAAAGTTAAGTGGAGTGGGCGATTTCGGGAATATTCTCCCTATATTTGCGACCCCGAAGAAAACTTCGGGTTTAACCCCGTTGATCTATGAATCAATATGAAACCGTACTCATCCTGAACCCGGTTCTGACCGAGGAAATGGTCCGTGAGGCGGTCATGAAGTTCGAAAAGGTGCTGAACGAAAACGGCGCCGAGCTGGTGCATCAGGCCCATTGGGGCCTGCGCAAGCTGGCTTATCCCATCCGCAAAAAGGCCACAGGCTTTTACCATCTCTACGAGTTCAAGTCCAATGGTCTTGCTGTAGATAAATTGGAGCTTGAATTGCGCCGTGACGAAAGGATTTTACGATTCTTGACGGTCTCTCTTGACAAATACGCTGTGGCTTACAATGAGTCCCGTCGCAAACCCCGAGCCCCCAAGGCTCCTGCAAATGAGGAGGTTAACCCATGATTACCAACAGTTTCGCCACCGTCCCGGTAAAGGAGGAAACTCGCAAAAAGTACTGCCGTTTCCGGAAAAATGGAATCCATTATATTGACTATAAGGATCCAGATTTTTTGCTCAAATTGGTAAACGAGCAGGGCAAGCTGCTGCCCCGTCGCTTAACGGGAACTTCGCTCAAATTCCAGCGCAAAGTCGCCCAGGCGGTCAAAAGAGCAAGACATCTAGCCTTATTGCCTTATGTGGCTGATGGTTTGCGTTGATTTGACTTAATTTGTACCTGCTTTATCAATAAGTTTTAACTCCACGAGTTTAAAGACCATGAATATCATCCTCAAACAAGACGTCAAAGGCCTAGGTTTCAAATATGACCTGGTTAAAGTCCGTAACGGGTACGGCTTGAATTACCTTATTCCTCAGGGCCTTGCCGTGGTAGCGGGCCGTGCAGCCCTCAATGATCGCGCGGAAGCGGTCCGTCAAGCGGAATTTCGTCAAGAAGGGTTACGCAATACAGCCACGGACTTAGCTGCCAAATTGGCCGAACTTACCTTAACCATTCAGGTGCGGACGGGTGAGAATAACCGAATTTTCGGCACCATAACCACGTTAATGATTGCCGAGGCACTGCAAGCCAAAGGATATGAAATTGATCGCCGCAAAATGGCGATCCGTGGTGAAATCCGCGGGTTAGGTACATTTCAGGTAGAAGTAGAGCTTTACAGGGATATAAAAGCCGTCTTTAGCGTGGAAGTCACTGCTGAGGCTTAAGCCTCTCATTGATTTTTATCAAAAAATTTGCATCCTCGCTCAAGCCGAAACTTCGGTTTGTAAAATAGCCTTTGCTTTGTTTTGGCATTCTTCCCATTCTGATTGGGGATCTGAATCCCAGGTAATGGCTCCACCCGTGGATAATGAAAGCTGATGGTTTAAATCATCGTATAGAAGAGTTCGGATAATGACATTCAAATCCAAATTACCATTTTCGTCGACATACCCTATACTGCCAGAATAAACCCCTCTTCTTTTCTTTTCTAGACGGTCAATCCATTTGCATACCATGCCTTTTGGCGCGCCGGTCATAGAGCCCATGGGGAAGCATGCGTTCAAAATGGAGGCAATTGAATGCTCTTTATCCTTTTGAGACTTGATGGTGCTTATAAGTTGGTGAACCGTTTTGAATGAATAAGCAATGCATAATTCACTAACATTGACTGACAAAGGTTCGGAGCATTGCGTCAAATCGTTTCGCACCAAATCAACAATCATGATATGCTCAGCTTGGTCCTTGGGGTTATTCTGCATAGCCTCAAGGATTTGACGGTCAAGCACAATATCATTTGATCGGGGGGCAGTTCCTTTGATGGGTTGACTCATCATTTGGTTTCCATTGATTCTTAGAAATCGCTCAGGGCTGTTACACAACGTATAAAATTCTTTGTTTTTGATAAATGCTGAAAATGGCGCTCCTGATTTTTCAGCCATGCCTTTCCATAAGTCTACAGGGCTTGTTATCTTGTATTTGCCATTCCATTCTATGCAATAGTTTAACTCATAAAAATTCCCCTTCTTAATTTCACGCCGAATTTCTTGAATCTTTTGGCTGTATTCTTCAAATTCCGTAGTGCAATGCATAATACTGCCTAATGTTACTGAAATAAGATCAGTAGAATGTATTTGTGGGTCAATTGAATTCTCCTTATATTTTTTTTCTTTTGATGTGTTAATGATAATTTGTTGCAGTTGATTGTATTGCTGATGCAGATCAATTTTAATTGTTATTTTATTTTTTTTATAAATCAATAGTAACGAAGGTCTAAACCAAAAAGCATAATTAGGATCTCCTATAGCAGGTGGGAGGTTAGATGCCTGGTCCATGGACTGTTCTTTCATGTCATAGGCAAAGTAACCCATGCGGAAGGCAGGCCTTGCCTGATGCATAAGTTCAAACGATTCAAAGTTAAAGGCGCGGTGTTGTGTATATGGCTCTGAATCAACATCATCACAGGTAATTCCCACGCCAAAGATCCAATCGGTGGTATGATACGCTTCAGGGAAATGTTCAGATACGGGCGGAGAACTTGGATCAGAATCCGTCAAGTTGGCGTTTGCAGTCCATAGAGCCCCAAGGTATGGGGCGTCCTTGTAAGCATGAAGTAACGCGAACAAGATATCCTTGGCGTTAAGGTGTTTTGGAATTTGAATTTCCAAGGTATTAATAATTGTGCTGCTGTTGGCGTTCTTTATTTTCCAATGATCATCCAATTCTAGTGGCATTCCAAAACCTGAGTGCGTTCTGGACCTAGGGAAATCCATCGAATTGGCAAATTGAGTTGATCTTCCAAATAATTCAAATAAGTTTGAAGGTTCTGCGGTAATTGCTGCCGGTTGCTGTACGATTGGCTAGGTGCAAGGTTCCATCCCGGGAACGATTTATACTCTGGGATGCACTCGCTTGAATTGTCAGGGTAGGGTGATAGGTGATTGTCCAAGCCTTGATAGCGGGTGGCAATTTTGATTTCTTCGAAACCTGAAAGAATATCGGCCTTGGTAATGATGAGTTGATTCACCCCGCTAAGTCGAATGGCATAGGCAAGAGCAGGCAGATCAAGCCATCCGCATCGTCTGGGTCGTCCTGTGGTTGCTCCAAATTCTTGGCCAGCACGACGTAGGGTTTCTCCGGTCTGGTCGTGTAGTTCAGTGGGAAAAGGCCCACTGCCTACCCTAGTGCAATAGGCCTTGAATAGGCCATAGACATTGCCAATCCGATTGGGTGCTATTCCAAGTCCTGTGCATGCCGATGCAGAGGTGGTATGGGATGAAGTCACAAAAGGATATGCGCCGAACTCTACATCGAGAAGGCTGCCCTGTGCACCTTCCGCCAAAATTTTTTGGCCTTTGTCCAAAGCCTGATTCAACAACCAGGAACCATCGGAAGGGCTAAAATCACTGAGCAATTCGTTCACAGCATCAATCCATTCCTGAACCTGATTTGGCAAATCCGTAGGCAACTCAAAGCCCAAGGTTTTGATTTGTCGAAGGTGTTCCTCATGGGCAGCCCCAAACAAGGCTGCGCCTTGGGCTCCGGCCATATCGCCATATCGAAGTCCATGGCGGGCATATTTATCGGTATAGGCAGGTCCTATGCCTCGAAGGGTGGATCCAATTTTATGATCCCCTTTGGCTGATTCATACGCTTGGTCCAAAAGGCGATGACCAGGAAGGATGAGGTGAGCCTTGGCGCTGATCATGAGCTTACCTACGAAATTGAGGCCATGCTGACGCAATGCCTTGATTTCCTGCAGAAGTGATGGGGGATGAATGACTACTCCGTTACCGATCAGGTTCATGCAATCTTCTCTGAAGATCCCCGAGGGAATGGTGTGCAGAACGATTTTATTGCCGTCGAGCCACAGGGTATGCCCTGCATTGGGTCCTCCTTGAAACCTGGCAATCCAATTATACGAGGGCGCCAAGACATCCACGGCTTTACCCTTGCCTTCATCACCCCACTGCAATCCTAGCAACACATCTGCTTTCATCGTTTTTCGTTAAAGGCCAAATTTAAGGGATGGTTCCATTTTCTCTATGCGCCCTACCTTCAAAACGCCATGGACCTTGCGCAGTCGTAGCATCAGGTTCTGTAGGGCTTTGGTATCATCCAGGTACACCATGATGCGACCTTCGAAGATGCCGTCTTCGGAAACCACCGAAATGGAACGCATGTTCAATTGCATTTCATCGGTGATGACGTGGGTGATGCCGCTGATGATTCCCTTATCGTCTGTCCCCTTGAGGTAGATACCGGTGAGGAAGGCCACCTTGGATCCTTTATTCCAACGGGTTCTCACCGCAAGTTGATGGGAGGTGGAATGGGTAATCGCGGAATTGACACAATTCTGCCGGTGAATGACCATCTCTTTCCCAGGTTCCGGAATCCCCACAATATCATCCCCAGGAATGGGGTTGCAACAAGAAGCCAAATGGTAGCGGAATTCTGTTTGTTTACCATCCACCCAAACCGGCTGGTTGCCAAATTCCGTTTCATCCAAAATCGGATCTACTTGGCTCTTTTTTTGAGGTTTGGCGGTTTGAGACGGTTCAGAGCCATCAATGTTTGTTTGTGGAAAATCACTTGAAAGGTTCTGCTGAGAATCCGTATTAGATGGAGAGCCTGATAATTCCTTGGACGTGGATCGTTTGGTTCTACGCCGAAGAGCACTTTGGACCAGGGTCCAGTCAATTTTGCCCATTTCGGTATCGTAATACAGGTCTTGTACGCTAAGATGCCCCATGTGATGAACGATCCTTTGCAGGACGTCTTCGTTTACTTCGGGCGTGATAGCCTTGAGTTTTTGAAGGAATTTCACTCGGCCGGCTTCGGTAATTTGCCTGCGCTGTTCTTTTAGGGATTGACGCACACGGTTCTTGGCTTTGGCTGTGCCAAGGAATTGTAGCCAATCCGGGTTGGGTCTTTGGATATTGGAACTGAGAATTTCGACTTGATCTCCGTTACGCAATAGGTAACTTAAGGGGACGAGTTTGTGGTTGACCTTGGCTCCGATGCATTTGAGGCCTAATTCGGAATGGATTTCAAAGGCCATATCCAGGGTAGTGGAACCGGCAGACATTTTGAGTAGCTTTCCTTTGGGGGTGAATACAAAAATCTCCTTAGAATATAGTTGCAACTTGAATTCGTCCATGAATTCCATGGTGTTCGGTTGCGGGGATTCCAGCATTTCGCGGACTTTGTTGATCCAAGCATCGAGGGCAGGATCTCCGTCTTGGTCCTTGTATTTCCAATGAGCTGCCAATCCTTTTTCGGCAACTTGGTTCATGCGTTGGCTGCGTATCTGAATTTCGACCCATTTGCCTTCGGGGCCCATGACGGTGGTATGAAGGGATTCGTATCCATTGATTTTGGGCGTTGAAATCCAATCCCTTAAGCGATTAGGGTTGGGCTGGTACTGGTCCGTGATGATGGCATAAACTCTCCAACAATCGGTTTTCTCCAAGGGCAGGGGGCTATCGAGGATGATTCGGATCGCAAACAAATCATAGACTTCTTCGAAATCGATGTTTTGTTTCTGCATTTTATTCCATATTGAGGAAATGCTTTTGGGACGGCCTTTAATTTCAGCGTGGAGGCCAGCAGATTCAATCTTTTGTTGAAGGGGGCCAATGAACTCGCGGATGTACCGGTCACGACGGACCTTGGTTTCTTGAAGTTTGCGGGCGATGTTACGGTAAATACCCGGTTCAATATATTTGAGGGCCAGGTCTTCAAGCTCGGATTTGATGTTGTAGAGTCCGAGGCGATGGGCCAGTGGCGCAAAGAGGTAGGAGGTTTCGTGGGCAATTTTGAGTTGCTTCTCCGGAGGCATATTGTCCAGAGTCCTCATGTTGTGGAGGCGATCTGCAAGCTTGATGAGAATAACACGGATATCATCCGCCAACGTGAGCAACATCTTACGGAAATTCTCCAGCTGCTGGCTTGAATTACTGGACTTATTGTACAGCCCCGAAATTTTGGTGAGGCCTTCGATGATTCTGGCAACGATATTACCGAATTCATTTTCGATTTCGGCTAAGGTCAGCTCGGTGTCTTCGACGGTGTCATGAAGGAGCGCGGCCACAACGGCTGTGGTTCCTAGACCTACGTCGTCTGCGGTAATGCGAGCGACTTCGATGGGATGAAAAATGTAAGGTTCCCCTGACTTACGGCGCATATCCTTGTGGGCGTCTACCGCCAATTCGAAGGCCCGCCGGATTAATTTCCTGTTGCCCTTGTCAAGGAAGGGCCGACATGTCTTGAGCAGGGAGCGGTACCTTTTGGAAATTTCTTTGACCTCTTCTTCAGCCGAAAGGCTCCAGGTTAACAGAGAAGAAGGGTTATTTTCCACATCACAAAAATACAATGCGGCCGCTCCGCTATCTATCTTTAGCCCTCCAAGGAAATACCTTTAAACCTTTCCTTTTGCTCTTTGTTTATGCGGATGTGGCGAAATTGGTAGACGTGCCAGACTTAGGATCTGGTGCCGCAAGGCGTGTGGGTTCGAGTCCCTCCATCCGCACTATGGTTCGTGGGAAGTTTTTAGAGGTCTCTCTGATCGGATTCTTCGAATTTTGTGTTCCCATTCTTAAATAAACTCCTAAACACACGCTTTGAACATTTCACAGGAATTTCGCTCTCCTTTGGAGGTACGCTTGACCATGACTCTTAGCCCAGAGGATTACCGCCCGCGGGTTGAAAAGGGGCTAAAAGACGTTCGTAAGAACATCAAAATGCCCGGTTTCAGGCCCGGGATGGTGCCAAATGGTTTGATTCGTAAGCAATACGGCTTGTCAATCCTGCAGGAAGAGATGGGTAAGTTGGTCAACGACCACTTAATGGACTATGCCCGCCAGAACAACATGGACTTTTTTGGGCAACCCCTTCCGGTATTGGGTCACGAGCCATTTCCCAATGGTTTGGAAGATGGAATGACCTTTGAATTTCAGTACGATCTGGGTTTGCGTCCCAAAGTAGATTTGCTGCCCTTCCAGCAATCCTTCGACAAAGCAGAGCCTCAGCCTGGCTCTGTCGAAGTCGATGACCTTATTGAACAGTGGAGAAGTCGGTATTTCGAGGGGGCATACCCCGAGGCCATAGAGGCAGGTGACCGCGTTTTTTTGAGGGTAACCCCCTCCGAGGGTCAAGACCTTAGCGACCAGGGCGCTCGGAAAGGGGTGACCTTGGTTGCCTTGGACGAAATTGTCAATGAAACCTTGAAGGCAGACCTTCTCGGCAAAGGCAAAGGCTTCACCGGTACCCTGACGCCGCATGACTTGTATGGTGACCAAAGCGAAGCCATCGCCAAAGGCTTCAAACTCAGTGAGGGTGAAAACCTGGATCCAGGTATTCGCTTTGAGTTTGAAGTGTCCAATATTCTGCGTGAAGGCAAAGCCGATTTAAATGAGGCTTTTTTTGCTAAGGTATTTGGGGCCACCATGGATGAGGTAGAGTTCCGCACTCGCACCGAAGAATTTATCAAGGCCGGCTGGGACCAGGAGGCCGAACAATTGCTTCGTTATCGCATGATGGAGAAGTTCTTTGACGAATATCCCATGGATCTGCCGGACGCTTTTCTTCGCCGATTGATCAAAGACGATAAACAAGGTCATGATCATCACAGTCACCACGACCATGCGGGACATGACCACGACCATTCGGGACATGACCACGAACATTCGGGACATGACCACGACCATGCGAACCATGAGCATGAAGCCTTGGGTAATCAGTACGAGTCTTTTGCCAAGCAACTGAGAAGGGATTTGGTCATCGATGTTTTGCTCAAAAACCATCGCGTGGAAATTACCCGAGAAGATTTGTTGCTAGAGGCCGAAGAGAGACTATTTCGGCAATTTTCGTCCTATGGTATTTCACCTGAACAAATTCCCTTGCGTAAATATGCAGAGGATTACCTTCGCAAAGAATCCAATGAATCTTCTGTATTCTATAACCTCAAATACCGTAAGGCGGAAGATATTTTGCGCGAGCAAATTCAAACGGTTTCATCCACTATGGATTATTCAACCTTCAAAGCGGATTGGAACACTATTTTTGCTCCTCAATCGTAGAGTTCGTTTGTTATCAACAACAAGTTATTTATATCGATTGAACAAATTTAAATCTTGACATTATGAATTTTTCCATAGAATTTGATTCATTTGCTCGCGGTCATCTAGGGATGCATGCCAAAGCGATTGAAGGCGGTCTGAGCCGTCAACTTCAGGGTTTTACACCCTATATTATTGAAGAAAGACCCATGAATATTGCGTCCATGGATGTGTTCTCACGATTGATGATGGATCGTATCATCTTTATGGGTGTTGGGGTTACCAACGAAGTTGCCAATATTATTCAAGCTCAATTGCTTTTTTTGGATTCTGTGGATTCATCCAGGGATATTCAAATTTATATCAACAGCCCTGGAGGCTCGGTTTATGCAGGTCTTGGAATATACGATACCATGCAGTTTATTTCGGCCGATGTGGCAACCATATGCACCGGAATGGCGGCTTCCATGGGTGCGGTATTGTTATGTGCTGGCGCTGCCGGCAAAAGAACAGCCCTTAAGCATGCAAGGGTCATGATTCATCAACCCATGAGCGGTATGCAGGGCCAAGTGACTGAAATGGAAATAGCCTTGAAAGAAACTCTCAAGGTCAGGGACGAATTGTATCAAATTTTGGCGGACCATAGCGGTCAGACCTTCGACAAGATCTCTAAAGATTCTGACCGTGATTATTGGATGAGCGCCACTGAGGCTAAGGAGTACGGCATGATCGATGATGTTCTTGTGAAAAATCCCAAAACGAAAACCGCTTAATGGTCAACGGTGTCAATGCAACCTGCTCTTTTTGCAGCAGGCCAGTTTCGGAAGCTGCCTTCATGGTTGTAGGAACTGATGGACGAATTTGTGAGCAGTGTATTCCGGGAGTTTATCGGATGTTTGAAGAAAGGGGTGTTACCACCAGTAAATCAGAAATACCCCAGACCTCGACCACAACCTCTAGGAAACGACTTCGATCCGAGCAATTCAATCCAAGAACCATCAAGGCTTTCCTCGATCAATACGTAGTGGGTCAGGACCACGCCAAAGTGGCCATGGCGGTTGCGGTGTACAACCATTACCGTCGTATTGGTGAGATTGCCGGGGGATCCTCCAAATCGACGAACAACAACGATATCGAATTAGAGAAATCCAATATGCTCCTGATTGGTGAAACGGGAACAGGGAAAACTCTTTTGGCTAGAACCTTGGCCCGTCTCCTTGCGGTTCCGTTTTGCATAGCTGATGCGACCGCGCTTACTGAGGCAGGTTATGTAGGAGAGGATGTGGAGAGCATTTTGACACGGTTACTTCAAGCCTCTGATTACAAAGTTGAAGCGGCTCAACGCGGTATAGTGTATCTCGATGAGATTGACAAAATTTCTCGCAAAAGTGATAATCCATCCATCACCAGGGATGTTTCCGGAGAAGGAGTTCAGCAAGCTTTGTTAAAAATGCTGGAAGGAACGGTGGTCAATGTTCCTCCACAAGGTGGTAGGAAGCATCCGGATCAGAAGTATATCTCGTTGGATACGCGGAATATTTTGTTTATATGCGGTGGGGCCTTTGATGGGTTGGACCGTATAGTGGCCCGTCGTGTGAATATTCAGGCGATTGGTTTTCGTGCAGTTGCTGAAAACCATGCTTACGAGGTCAAACGCTCGCTTTTGTCTATGGTAACGCCCGTAGACCTCAAGCAGTACGGGTTGATTCCAGAATTGTTAGGAAGGCTGCCCATCCTCATGCATTTGGATCCGTTGGATGCTCCTACCATGCAACTTATATTGACCCAGCCCCGCAATGCATTGATCAATCAGTACGCTCAACAATTCGCTACAGAGGGAATCGCTTTGGAATTCACCGAGGGCGCTATTCAAGCCGTGGTTCAACATGCGTTGGAACTAAAATTAGGCGCAAGGGGTCTTCGTTCTATTATGGAAGCTGTTTTGGGAAAGGCTATGTTTGAATGGCCAGGTGCTGCAGATCGTCCGGATCGATATACGGTTACGGAATTTGAAGTTACGGAGGGGATTGCTCGCGCTGGCCTGAATTTGCGTCAGGCATCCTGAACCTTTTGGCGTTTACTTGGTTCTTCTGAGTTCAGGATTCATCGGTCTTTTATTCAAAATTCAAGTTTTTATGTGCCAGTCATCTTCTATCGCTGTGGTTTGTTCCACCAGCAGACCCGATTCTACGACTGCACGAATTGTTACTCTGTATAGGGAAATTCTCGATGAGAATCATGGATGTTCCAGCGAACTCTTGGATTTGAAGGAATTGCCGCATGATTTTTTGCATTCAGTTCTTTATCAAAAAGACCGTATGGCTCATCCTGAATGGGGCTTTTGGCAATCCAAAGTTGATGCAATAGACAAATTTGTATTTGTGATTCCAGAATACAACGGATCGTTCCCAGGAATCCTTAAGTGTTTCGTTGATGCCCTTAAGTTTCCCGGAAGTCTTCGAGGCAAGAAGGCATCCATGATTGGAATTAGCGATGGAACCCAAGGTGCTGCCTTGGCCATGTCGCATTTCGGAGATGTGTTAAACTATGCTGGAGTTACCACCTTGCCCTTGAGGCCAAGGCTCATTGAGATCAACAAATATTGGGAGGGTCAACGAATAAGCAATCCAATCTACCAGAATCTTTTGGCCGAGCATGCCAAGCTTACCGTAGCGATGTAATGGCTCCGGTCTATTGAACAATAAGCCTGATTGATTTGGACCACCGACCGGATTGAGCTTCGAAAGTGTAGATGCCGGGTGATAGCGATTCGGTTGAAATGGATTTCAAGGCATGGGCGTCCGATGCGCTACTTTTGAGGACGGCTTGGCCATGCATATTGCGTATGCTAATGTTCAAAGCATCTAGCTCCCAGTCTAATTCTTCAAATTTGCAGAACAATGGTTCGCCCTGCCGGAGTATTGTTGGATACACCTTTAAGTCCTGATCAATCAGCCCTGAGGTCGAAAGCCCGAACGGGGTTGTGGTGGTAAATGAACGGCTGGGTGAGGAGGGAGCGCAGGTGGATGCAGGGTTGAATGGCCGAACGGTGACGGAGTAATTGCCGTTGGAGGCAAGGTCAGGGCCGGTATAGAGCAAGCTGGTATCGCTGACCCAACGCTCGAACATCAAGGTGATTCCCCTGACCACACGGACATAATACATGGTTGCATTCGGTGCCGCAGTCCATCGGAAATAAACCCAATTCGCAGGAGATGCTGGAGCGCCTGCAGCAGGCTCGATCAATGTGGTGCTGCTGCGCACCGAATCGTAGGCAGGCATTGGCGGTAACAAAAGGTAAGACCGAGGCCCATTGCCACCGCTGGTCCCGGTGAGGGTGTAACGCATAACATTCATTTGTTCCGCCGAAAATTTATTCTGGCAATTATCATTCGAATACGACATGAACAAGGTTGCATCCGGGCGGAAAGCATCCCCGTTGATATCGGTATCTTGGGGGGCGGCACCGTTGCAGGGCCAGCGGTTGCCAATAAAATCTGCCGGGGTATCGCAGAATCGATCGCCGGCCGTTGCGCAATTGGAATTCAACCTTGGTGCAGGTTCGTTGGTGTTACGGGTGACCCTCTCGGCAAAAACTCCTTGAGGTTGAGGGCTTGTTCCTTCGAAAGGATGGGGAAGGGCGAGGTAATGCCCCATTTCGTGAGCCAATGTGGTGTTACCGGGCTGCGAACAAGGAACGCTCATCATCAAACCACCTTGCCTCAGGGTGGTGCCTGCTCCCGACCCGGGGAAGGTAGCATAGCCGCACAATCCCATGGCGGACAAATCCACAAAGTGTACATTCACCACCCTGGACATGTTGTAGGTCGTCATTTGCGTATTTCCTTGGGTCCATCCAGTATGGTAATACAGGCTACCATCAAAGATGTAATTCGGTAAATCCTTGAGGTAAAACTGTATGCCGGAAGCTCGATACTTTTGATTGAGCTCACAAAGGGTTGTCAAAAGCGCAGGAACCTGCATATAATTGTTACTGCCAGGTGCCCGAACAATATGGGCTTTGAATGGAATGTAAATGCGGGACGGTCCACCAGAATCTCTACGCGTGATGCTCATGTCCAGGCCATTGCGGTAAGCTTCGCCGATAGCTTCAAGGTAGGAGAGGTGGGCAGGATCTGGAGAGGTCGTCCCGCAGGTTCCAGTTGACAAAACCTGTGCATGGGATGATGCATAGAAACTTAAGCATAATCCCAAGACCAAATTCAGCCTTTGGATGGATTTCGCCAAAACAGATTTCAATTGGATCATGATAGGTTGGTTCAAGCAGGGCGAGATTGGAGTGCTAGCCTTGGGTATAAGCTAGGGTTTCAGAAGCAATCGGTAGGCATATCCTCTGCCAGCTTGTTGGCAAGTCAACAGATAATGGCCAAATGGAAGATCCCCCGGAACTTTGATCAAGCGCCCTTCATCCTCGTTGTAATCTTGGAAGGACCATACGTTTCTTCCCAAAGGGTCACGAAGGGTAAGGAGAATGGGAGTGCCTGCTTGCAGGCCCTCCAAGGTGAGCAGGTCGCCCGCACTCAATGCCGTTGGGTAAACAATTGGTTTTGAGGTATTCAGCGCATCGTTGACTCCCGCAAAAACATAAGTTGAAGTGTAGAAGCTATCCCTTGGAGAAAACGGTGTACACAAATTGCCTCCGTTTATTCCCCGAATGATCCAGCTGTATTGCCTCATCCCCCTGAGCCTGTTACCCAAGGCATGGTAGAAGGTGTCCTCCACGAGGGTGTCAAAAACATTGACATTGAATTGAAAGATTTTGATTTGGTAAAGCGAGGCGCCGTTGATGGGAGCCCATCGAAAAAGAGCGTTGTTAGGAACAACCGTGTCGGTGATTTGCGGGAAGAACTTGGCAGGGTAGCTAGTGATGGCCGGGAAATTAGGGTAAGGATTCAAAGTGAGGTAACCCCTGGGTGCATTGGTGCTGTTGACGGTAGCCCGCATGGCCATCATTTGTTGTTCACTGAATCGGGACATGCAATTGTCGTTGGAATACGACATGTAATACGAAGAATCAGGCTTCATCACATCGTTGTTCAAGTCCAAAGTGGTGCGCGACGAAGGGCAAGACCAACGGCCCGCGATGAAGTCGGATGGGGTATCGCAGAAGCGATCTCCGGCGGTAAAACAATTGGCCGAAAGTCGAGGAGCAACTTCATTGAAATTTCGGGTGACCCTTTCGGCATCGTTCGGGTCCAAGGGATTGTTGGAAGTCTGATCAAAGGTATGCGGCAGACTCAGATAGTGCCCCATTTCGTGGGCAAGAGTGGTTCCATTGGGTTGTGAACAACCGAAAGACATCACAATGGCGCCGTCGTTTTGGAAGCCACCAGGTCCGCTAAGGGGATAATAGGCAAATCCGCAAAGCCCCATGCCGGATAAATCCGTGTAATAGATATTAATTGTTCTGGCGATATTTTCCTGATCAATCATCGTGCCCAAGGGACCGTAAGAGGTTGCCCCGTAATAGGCTGTGTTGTTGATATAACGAATGCGCTCACTGAGGTAAAAAGAAATCCGGCCCGAAGCAAACCTCTCGTTAAGGTTGCAAATCGTGGCATAAACAGCGGTCTCCGTCATACCCCCAAAGCCTGAGCTGCTGCGCACAACATGGGCAGTTACGGGGAGCCTAATCCAGTTGGTGTCCTCGGTTTGGGCTTGATAATGGGGAATTAACGACTCCAGGTAGGACAAATTATTTGCCGGTGCTGGTCCTGTACCGCATACCTGAGCTTGAGCCGTCCAAGTTGGGCCGTGGAAGACCCATAATAGGATGAGGATTCCAAACCGAATGGTCGATAGAGCAGAAAAAAGGAGGTTTTTCAATACATAAAGTTTATTGTGGATTATCGAACAATCCAACGGCTTGTTCTGTTTCCAAAAGCCTTGTTATACAGTCTGACTTGATAAAGACCTGGTGGAATAGGGCCTTTGTTCAAGGCCACCGCATGCGCTCCGGATCCTTCCAAGGTTTGGCGGTGGATCGTTCTGCCTGTGGCGTCGATCCATTCGACCAAGGTGCTTTGACCATCGCCGTAGGATGGGTCCAAGTGAATCCATCCGTTGGCTCCATCCATTGGATTGGGATAGAGGCTGAACGCCCCGGTATTGGCCAAATTCTCGGTTCCGGCAACGCCTACGGTCCTGAATTTCCAAAAGGTCCCCGCGCTGGATGCCGAGTAATTTCCGCATGTAACCTTGTGGTTGATGGCTTTGAGGGACCA
>SYHX01000035.1 GCA_005799025.1 Bacteroidota bacterium
AGACCTTGGCCATCCAACGGCCATGGCAATTGCTCCGGGACAGCGGACGAATCCCCTTGCATGATTATGATTTGGTGATCAATGATTTTGAACCGGTAACGGCCTTGGCTGCGCGCCGTCAAGGATACCGTCGCCTTGTGGGGCTCAGCCACCAGGCCTCCTTCCTGTCGCCCAAGACCCCCCGTCCTGCCCTGGTCAAGGCTCCTCATGCCGAATGGCTGTTTCGCCATTATGCCCCTTGCCCCGCATCCCTCGGTTTGCATTTTGAGGCCTACGATGATTTCATCTACACCCCGGTCATTCGGCCAGGGATTCGTGCCTTGCAAGCCACCATGGACCGTAACGAAATCCTGGTGTACCTCCCGGCCTATGGAGATGATCTGCTGCATGAGTTTTTGAGGCGATATGGACCTAATCAGGACTGGGTCGTCTTCAGCAAAACAATCCGCAAATCGGTCACTATAGGCCGTTTTACCTGGCACCCTGCTGGCGATGCTTTGTTTCTCCAGCATTTGGAACATGCCTACGGGGTTTTGTGCGGGGCTGGATTCGAGACCCCAGCGGAGACCCTGTTCTTGGGCAAAAAACTCATGGTCATTCCCATGAAACATCAATTTGAGCAGGCTTGCAATGCGGAAGCCCTCCATCGAATGGGCATCCTTGTGGGACAAGGCCTGGACCCGGCCACAGGGACGATGCTGCAAAGCTGGCTAACCCATCCACCCAGACCTCCTTATGCCTGGCCAGACCATAGCCGCCAAATGGTTGACCTTTGTTTTGACATATCAGGTCAATTATCTGAAAAGCCATTGTATTAGCAGGATTTTGTACTAGATCGAAGGGGCTTTTATGGTTTTGTAGGGGCTTTTGTAGGGGGGGTCTTCAGGCTTTGCTCAGCGTATTCTGGACATTTTTGTAGGGTTCTTTGGCTCGATGCCAAGACATGATCCCTGGATGAAATTCCTGCTTTACCTAGAACCCCAACTTCTCCGAACCTTCCAATGCGAAGACCCAAGAACCCATCCAATCAAAGGCAAGAATGCAGGGACTACCTCGGAAAAACCACATAGCGATATTCCTGCTTGGATGGTTTGGATATGGGAGCACAAAGATGGCCAACCTCAAAGCATAGCCCTTCTTCAATCCACAGATAGCAAAGAAAAGGGTTTCCCAGAATTACCCCATTCCCTGAAGAACGCGGTCCCCCAGGTCTTTCTTCTTGAAAGGCCAGCGGATCCAGATTTTTTGGATAACCCGGATTGGCCATCGGGAATGAAACCCTCAGACCATCAAATTTTATTGGTTCTACAATCGAAGGGGCCAATTGCCAGGCTAACCTTGGTGCGGGGCCGCAAACAGCTCCAATTAGCAGAGGAAACAACCCCTGCCGATATCCTCAAGGCAATTAAGACTGAATTGCATTTGGCTGCGATGTACTCACGCGATTTGCGGCGTACTGCCCGCCATCGTGCTCACCAAGAGGAAGAAACCTTTCTCGCTCATTCGTTTACCCATTTGATCGAGCAACAATTCCACGACAGCCAATGTAATATACCTCACCTGGCCAAAATGCTAGGTATTAGCGGCTCTAGATTACAGCGAATCTGCCAGCAACATCATGGCATGGGCCCCAAGGCTTTCCTTGTCCAATACCGAATCCAAAAAAGTTGTGAGTTCATTCGCAAAATCCCTGAACAACGTCGTTGCGTCATGTCCAAAATTGCACAGGCTTCGGGATTTTCTTCCTCCTCCTATTTCTCTTACATTTTCCTGAACCAAATGGGAATGACCCCCACAGAGTACCGGTATCAAGAACTGCTCTCCAACAGCTTCGAGCAATAATCTAAGAAACTCTGTCGCCAGAAAGAATTCCGTTATCGGTTGGGCCCACCAAGACCAATTGCCCTTGCGGATTCTCGGCCATCAAGAGCATGCCTTGGGAAACAATGCCCCTGATTTTGCGGGGAGCCAAATTGGTCAGCATCAGTACCTGCTTGCCCACCAACGCCTCAGGCTGAAAATGCTGGGCAATGCCGGAGACGACCGTGCGTTGCTCAAATCCCAGGCTAACCTTGATCTCGAGGACCTTGTCAGCGCCCGGAACAGATTGAGCGCTCAGAATTGTTGCGATTCGCAAATCCAAGGCAGCGAATTGATCATAACTCACCTCGGGCTTCATCGCAGCTTCTGTTTGGGAGTCGTTCTTTGGTTTGGAGTCGTTCTCTAGTTGGGGGGCATTCTCTGGTTTGGGGTCGTTCATTGGAGATAATTTGTTAACCTGCGCTTGAATAAACTCATCTTCAATGGGAGTAAAGAGCAAAGCCGCTTCGCCCAAACGATGACCATTGCTCAGGTAGAAAGCTCTTGATTCGCTAGATCCAATGGCTCCGCCAAGCCCTGTATTCCACCATCCTTCTCGGTCTTGGTCGGATATTTGCCATTGCAATTGACCACCCAATCTAGCAGATGTAAATGGCAAAAAGGGCTCCAAGGCGATACACAATTCTGCGCACAGTTCCGCGGCAACCCTGAGAACACGGGATGCGGCCTCTGAATCCGTTTTGAGTAGCTTCCAAGGCTCAGTATCAGCCAGATAACGATTCCCCAAACGAGCAAGATGAATCACCCCGGCCATGGCTTCTCTTAGCCTAAACTGCTCCATGGCCAAGCGAATTTCCTTGCGGGCACTAGCCAACTCAAGGGACAAGGAACCGTGCGCTGTACTCGGATCTTCTGGCGGCAGTTCACCGCATTGTCCATTACTCAATTTGTGCGTGAGGACCATGACCCTATTCACGAAATTTCCCAAAATGGCCACCAATTCGGAATTAACTCTGAGTTGATAGTCCTGCCATGAGAAATCCGCGTCTTTGGTTTCGGGCAAATTACATAACAACGTATAACGTAGTTCGTCTTCCCTTCCGGGAACATCCTGAAGGTACTCGTGCAGCCATACCGCCCACCCCCGGGATGTGGAAAGTTTACGGCCTTCTAAGTTCATGAACTCATTGGCAGGAACCTGCCAAGGCAAAACCATTTGACCATGCGCCGCCAGCATCATGGGAAAAATCAAGGTATGAAATACAATGTTATCTTTACCGATAAAATGTATAAGCCTGGCATCTTCGGATTCCCAATAGGCTCGCCATCCTTCCGGATTCCCTTGTAATTCCATATATTCCTTGGTGGCCGATAAATAACCGATGGGCGCATCAAACCATACATAAAGCACCTTGCCCTCAGCGCCTTCTAGGGGGACCTTCACCCCCCAATCCAAGTCGCGGGTCATGCTTCGGGGTTGCAGTCCTTGTTGAACCCAAGAATTAAATTGGCCTTTAACGTTGGATTTCCATCGCGCGATCCTTTCGGTGTATCTGGCAAATTCAGGAAGGTTGAGCATTTCGTCCATCGGTAGAAACCAATTATTGGTCTCGCGCTTCTCAGGTACGGATCCGCTCAAAACAGATCGCGGGCTATGAAGTTCATCAGGACTCAAGGAGGTTCCGCATTTCTCGCATTGATCACCGTAGGCCCCGTCAAAACCGCAATGAGGGCAGGTCCCTACCAGGTAACGATCCGCAAGAAAGGTGCCCGCCACAGGGTCATAAAATTGGGAAGTCGTATTCTCCCTTAGAAATCCTTTGTTATACAAATTTAGGAAAAAGGCTTGGGCCTCTCGGTGATGAATTTCCCTGGAGGTTCTGGAAAAATGGGTGAACACGATGCCCAGGCCTTCAAAGGCCTGGTGGATGACTTTGAAATTCTTGTCCACCAATTCCTGGGGGGTGACCCCTTCTTTACGCGCTTGCAATGTAATCGCCACCCCGTGCTCATCGGTTCCGCAGATCAGAATAGCGTCTTCGCCCTTGGCTTTGAGGTAACGGTGGAACACATCCGCGGGCAGGTAGCAGCCGGCCAAATGACCAATATGGATAGGGCCATTGGCATAAGGCAACGCAGCGGTGAGTAAATAACGAGGCATGGGAACAAAAGTAGGGCAAGGCCCCAAGCCAAACAAACCTCCTTGGCCTAACCTCGTTGTAATTTGGCACGATATGCAGGATATCACCGTTTATCAGCCTCGAAACCCCGTTCGGATTGTCACCGCTGCCTCCCTTTTTGATGGGCACGATGCCGCTATCAACATCATGCGACGAATCCTTCAGAAAAGCGGCGCTGAAGTTATCCACCTGGGACACAACCGTTCGGCCGCCGAAATCGTGGATTGCGCCGTGCAAGAAGATGCTCAGGCCATCGCCATCACCTCCTACCAAGGAGGCCATATTGAGTTTTTTAAGTACCTCTACGACCTGCTACGGGAAAGGAATTGTCCGCATATCCGCATTTTTGGAGGTGGTGGTGGGACCATACTCCCCTCAGAAATTGAAACATTGCATGCCTACGGCATCAACCGGATTTATTCCCCCGATGACGGAAGGGCTATGGGGCTCCAAGGCATGATCAATGATTTGTTAGAACAATCTGATTTCTCAGTGGTCTCGGATCAAGAAAATAAGATTGCTGCTTTAGCTGATCAAATCCGTAAGGGCTTGGACCCAGCCTTGGCACGAGGTATCTCATTGGCCGAGAACGATCCTATGCTTTTTGCCCGTTTGGCGGATCACCTTGGGATTACAGCCGATATCGAAACAAATCAAATCAAGCATAATCTAACACCAACCAAAATCCCGGTCGTTGGCATCACCGGAACCGGAGGCGCGGGCAAATCTTCGTTGGTGGATGAATTGATTCGACGGTTCATCCACAGCACGGGAAATTCAAAGGATCCGCTTGATGGCCCTCGCATCGCTGTGGTTTCGGTGGATCCATCCAAGCGCAAAACCGGGGGAGCCTTGCTCGGAGATCGCATTCGCATGAATGCCATTCACCATCCCCGGGTGTATATGCGTTCGTTGGCGACCCGACAATCCAATTTGGCTTTGAGCCGGCATGTAAGGGACACCTTGTCTTTACTCAAAGCATCCCAATTTGATTTAATTATTCTCGAAACATCGGGCATTGGTCAAAGCGATACCGAAATCATCGATCACAGCGACGTTTCGCTTTATGTGATGACCCCTGAATACGGTGCGGCTACTCAGTTGGAGAAAATTGATATGCTCGATTTTGCCGACCTAATTGCAGTGAACAAATTTGATAAGCGTGGTGGTCAGGACGCGTTGAGGGACGTCAAAAAGCAATACCAACGCAACCACGGACTATGGGAAATACCACCCTCGGAAATGCCTGTCGAAGGAACCATTGCCAGCCAATTCAACGATCCTGGCATGAATCGCCTTTATGCTCGCTTGATGCACTTGCTCGCTGAAAAATGTGGATTTAACACAAGTCGCCAAAGCGTCACCGCCTCCGCAGAACTCTCCGAGAAGATTTACATTATTCCCCCATCGCGCACCCGATATCTCTCCGAGATCACCGAAAGCATACGGCGTTACAACCACGAAGCCAATGATCAATCCGAACTGGCAGGGCAGTGGTTTGCCTTGGAAGAAAGCCAACGTCTGCTGGCCCCAAGCGAGCAGGAGGCTGAATATACCCCTCGACCACACTCGGTTTCTGGACAAGATTCCTACAGCGTCCAAGACGCTATTCGCCAACGCATTCTGGTGATCAAATCGCAAATGAAAGGATCCAACCTTCGCTTGCTGGAGGCGTGGCCCTCCCTCAAAGCCGCTTACCAAGCGGAGGACTTTGTATACCGTGTTCGTGGCAAAGACCTGCGGGTGAGCACCCATACCAAAACACTGTCTGGGTTGAAATTGCCCAAAATTTCTGTGCCTCGCTATACCCATTATGGAGACCTCCTGCGATGGATCTTGCAGGAAAATGTTCCTGGCTCCTTCCCCTATACCGCTGGTGTTTTCCCCTTCAAGCGGGAACAAGAAGACCCTACCCGAATGTTCGCCGGGGAGGGCGGTCCCGAACGAACCAACAAACGTTTCCATTACGTCTCCTTGGGAATGCCGGCCAAACGGCTGAGCACGGCCTTTGATTCCGTAACATTGTACGGAAACGACCCGGATCGCCGTCCTGATATTTATGGCAAAATCGGTAATTCCGGGGTTAGCATTTGTTGCTTAGACGATGCCAAGAAGCTATATAGCGGCTTTGATCTCTGCAATCCTGCGACTTCGGTCTCTATGACCATCAACGGCCCTGCGCCGGTGCTCTTGGCCTTCTACATGAACGCGGCCATTGACCAACAATGCGAACTCTATATCCGCGAGAACAACCTTCAAGACCAGGTGCAACATCGCATCGAAGCCCTCCAAAGCAATTCATCGCATTGGCCTTCGTATAACCTGAGACACGCCTTAGGCCATCAGCCCGACATGCCCCTTCCCGAAGGAAACAACGGATTGGGATTGGCTTTACTTGGCCTCTCCGGTGATTTGGTGCTCGATCAAGAGGTTTACCAGGCGATTCGAACCAAGACCTTGACCCAGGTCCGGGGCACCGTACAAGCTGATATCCTCAAAGAGGACCAGGCCCAGAACACCTGCATATTCTCCACGGAATTTTCGTTGCGACTGATGGGGGATGTTCAGGAGTACTTTATCCAACATCAGGTACGTAATTTTTATTCGGTATCCATTTCCGGGTACCATATCGCCGAAGCCGGGGCTAATCCTATTACGCAACTGGCCTTTACCCTAGCCAATGGATTTACCTATGTAGAGTATTACCTATCGCGGGGCATGGAAATTAACCGTTTCGCACCCAATTTAAGTTTCTTTTTCAGCAATGGAATTGATGCCGAGTATGCGGTCATTGGACGAGTTGCTCGACGAATCTGGGCCAAAGCGATGCGGGAAAAATATGGCGCCGACGAGCGGTCTCAAATGCTGAAGTACCATATCCAGACTTCCGGCCGTTCCCTTCATGCACAGGAAATCGATTTCAACGATATTCGAACCACCTTACAGGCCTTGTATGCAATCTATGATAATTGCAATTCGCTGCACACCAACGCTTTTGATGAGGCAATCACCACCCCGACCGAGGGATCGGTCCGTAGGGCAATGGCGATACAATTGATCATTAACCGTGAATTGGGGTTAGCGTATAACCAGAATCCTCTGCAAGGGTCTTTCGTCATCGAAGAACTTACAGACTTGGTCGAAGAAGCCGTGATGATGGAATTCGATCGAATTACCGAAAGGGGTGGTGTGCTTGGCGCCATGGAATCCATGTACCAACGCAATCAAATTCAAGAAGAGTCCCTGCATTATGAAACCCTCAAACACAATGGGGATCTTCCCATCATCGGGGTGAATACCTTCCTCAGCAGAGAAGGCTCTCCCACGTTGATTCCAGGCGAAGTGATTCGCGCAACAGAGGCCGAAAAGGAGGCACAGATTAAAGCGCTCTACGCCTTGCATCAACGCCACCCTTCAGAGGCGCAACATTGGTTAAATCAATTAAGCCAAGCGGCCCTCCGTCAGGAAAACTTATTCGAGGTACTTATGGAGGCAGTAAAATATTGCTCCCTAGGGCAAATCACCCAAACCCTGTATGGGGTTGGTGGTCAATATCGTAGGAACATGTAAGGTATTCAATCGCTGAAAACCTTAAACAATGCTATGGAATTATTTGGCGGGTGAAGCTTCGGACAGCGCGCTTATCCGAAGAAAACGTTGCAATTCCAAGAACACAGAGTACATCTTTCGTCCTTTGCGTAAATCAGTAAACTCCAATGCATAAACAGACATGGAGGCAGGAAATTCGATACTATTTTCCGATCGAATGACGGAAACACAAGCTGTTTTGCGGCAAACAAATTTAATAACTGACTTGGGAGGGCAAGGTGCGGGGCAATTCGGGCCTACCTTGGGCTCCTCATAACGGATACGCACATCCCCCAGCCTGAAGGCCACGTTTCCTGCTTTGTGGTCTTTGCCATTGATTTTCAGGATTCCGTACTCATCCATGCGGCATTCTGGCCCAAAGACCCCTTTGAGGAATATTTCAGCATCAATGAAGTCCCTGATTCTGGTTTGTGCCCCTGCATTGTTGCCCAAAGCCAGTAGGAATAGCCCTGTAAAAGCCAGCGCTTGAAGGGCACTTTGGATTCGATTCGTCATAGTCGACTTTATTTTCATGTTCCTAAATTAGGCTACCTTTGGGATATCCACCAATTCTAGAGAATAATTCCTCTCTGCAACTACGATTAACGCCTGCCATAAAGCTTCACCAATGGATTTTTTCGAAAAATATTCCTTTTGGACGATTGGCCTTGCCTTGGTCCTTATCCCCTTCTTGCAGGCCTGTTCCCCCTCGGATCCGAACAAGGTCCGCAATGCATGTGCAACGGCAACGGCTTGCTTAGATCGTTACCATGAGGCTGCGGCAAGGGCCCAATTTCAAGATTACTTCCAATGCATGGGCGATTCATCGGTCTTCGTGGGGACCGATGCAAGCGAACATTGGACCAAAGAGGAATTCATGGCTTATGCCCAACCGCATTTCGATAGGGGCAAGGCATGGAGCATGCGTCCGCTTACGCGGCAATTTCATTTTACAGCCGACAGCAGCGTTGCATGGTTCGAAGAACTGCTCGATACGCGAATGAAATTATGCCGGGGTTCCGGTGTTATGATCTTCCGCAATGGAACCTGGAAAATTCAGCAATATGTTCTTTCGGCCACGGTCCCCAACGAGATCATGGGTGAATTGATTCTCCTCAAAGGAGCCCGAGATGATTCGTTGTTACAAAACATCGCCCGTTAATTTTTCTCATTCAAAACCTTACAAATCCAACAACCCATGCCCACTGCCCTTATTACTGGCGCGTCTGACGGAATCGGCCTTGAATTGGCCCGCATTCATGCCGCTACAGGTGACCACCTCATCCTCGTTGCCCGCAGATTGGATCGCCTCGAAGCCCTGCGCGATGAACTCCTTGACCATCATCAGCACAAGATAAATATTCATTGTTATGGATTAGACCTCAGCTTACCTGAATCTATCGAAACCCTATACCGCAGCACCAGCACGGCGGGATTGGAGGTGGATTACCTGATCAACAACGCCGGCTTTGGAGCGCACGGCCCCTTCGAATCCATACGCTGGGAAAAAGAAGCCTCCATGATCGACCTGAACGTGCGTGCAGTCGTTCACCTGACCAAATTGTATATGAAGGACATGATCCAACGCGGTAGCGGGCGCATCATGAACGTGGCATCGACAGCCTCTTTCCAACCCGGTCCTGGTATGGCGGTTTACTTTGCCACGAAGGCCTTTGTCCTTCACTTCTCGGAAGCTCTGCATTTCGAATTGCGCCGCCACGGAATTACGGTAACCTCCTTGTGTCCAGGTCCTACCCAAAGCGGCTTTGCACAGGCCATGAAGGAACCCGGGCAGGCCGACCCCGCCATGCTCAAAAGTGCCCAAATCCCCGGTTCAGCCGAAGTCGCTCAATTTGGGTACGATGCCATGATGCGCGGAAGAGCCGTGGCCGTTCATGGCTTCATGAACCGTTTTCTTGCGGCAACGACCGGGCTGTTCCCACGATCTATGGTGGTGCGCATTGCCGCATCCATTACCGGTGGTCTCCCTAAATAAAAGAGGTTTTCATCTCGGCAATATGACTAGGGAGCTCACTCCATCCTGTCCTGGGTTGATCATGCTTCGGCCCAAACATTTTGGGTGGAATTCAGAAACGGCGCCCAGCAACTCCTATCAAGGGGCCATGCCTTCGCCGTCCGAATCCCGAGAAATTGCCTTGGAGGGCCTCCGTGAATTTGACCGAATGGCCGATGCCGTTCACAACGCGGGCATCCCTTTGACCATATTAGAAGATCGCGGTGAACCTGCATGTCCGGATGCGGTTTTTCTAAATAATTTGTTTTGCACCTTGCCAGCGAACTCCGTCGAGCACCAAGATCTGGGAGATGTCGATGGGCCCAATCCTTTATCTAGTGGGGGCTCAGGTCTGGTGCATTTTCCCATGGAATCTCCCTCAAGGCGGATGGAAATAAGACTCAACCTTGCCCATGAATTGATTGAGGCAGGATTCCAAGTGGACTTTGAATCGGATTGGAGCGATTGGGCCGAAGGCGGGCAGTACCTCGAAGGCACAGGAAGCATGGTCCTCGACCATCAGCATCGTGTCGCTTATGCCGCCCTTTCGAGCCGGACCAGTCCAACGCTTTTTCGTTTATGGTGTTCGGCCTTTGGCTATGAACCTCTGTCCTTTGAAACGGAGGATCATCATGGTCTCCCCTTGTACCATACCAACGTAGTCATGAGCCTGGGGCGTCACCTTGCCTTTTGGGGTGGCGAAGCGGTGGAACCCTTTGCGAGGCGTGAAATTCACCAACGCTTGCGGGAGACCGGTAGGCTGGTCATCGATCTGAATCAGCAGCAGATCAGCGAATTTGCGGCGAATGTCTTGGAAGCCTATTCCGCAGACGGCACTACCCATTGGATAGCCTCACAACGGGCCATCGCATCATGGACCGCAGCACAACGCCGATTGATTGAGGCCCATGCCTCCCTCATTTCTGTCGAAATTCCTACGATTGAACGCATCGGTGGCGGTTCAGCCCGATACATGCTGGCTGAAAACCACCTCCCTTCCCGTCTTACCCCTCTCCAAGAAAAATCATAACGCAACCTCTACTTAAGGCACAAAAAATACATGGCCCGGGGCTATTCCCGTCGCAAACGAATCGAGTATTTGCCATTGGCTATTGAAACGATAACACTTTCCCGCCTGTACGAAATTTCCTGCATCGGTCGCGACCAAGGAACGGTCTCCGTAAGGATCCCAGGCGATATGGTAGAAAACTCTGGGGATCAGCGGTGTTCCGGGATTGACCGAAGCGTTCGGCCACGGTAAATCAAGGCGATGAAGGCCCGTATTTTGATTGGCTTCCAACTGGTACAGTACCGCATTTCCTGCGGGCATCAACACCATATCCTTGGGGTGTTGCCCAGGAAACACAAAGCTATTGGACGCTAACCCTTGCAGGGAATTCTTCGACAAGAGATGCACCGAACCCGCCGTCTCCACCCCTGCCCAGCTTGGACGCCCTCCACATAACACCACGACGTTGTTTTGCCAAGCGACCAAACTGTTGGGGCGATCCCCTACCACCAAATTGGCCATAACCGTATCGGCATTGGCATCCACCACCGATACAAAATTTGAATCACCGTTGGCTACCCACAATTGAGAACCAGTCAACAACAATGCATCCGGAAAGGGGCCCACGGGGATCTCTTTCACCTTGAGGCGGCTCACCAAATCAATCACCGATATTCGCCCGTTCCCTCCGAAACTCACCCATTCACTTACATAGGCCTTCCCGCGGACGGCATCCACGGCCACCGCCGATGGTAGAGCCAAGCCCTGCAACGTACCTTCCGAAATCATGGTTTGTAAATTGACCCACTCCAATTTCCCCGCATTGTTGACCGCAATCAAACCCTGATTTCCTTGGCCTTGCATGCTTTGGGCGATATTCCCCAAAGGCCTTTGATTGACCCTTCCGAACACATCTTGTTCCACACGGCTTCCATCGCGGGCAATCCAGGTGAGGGCTCCTGTTCCGGACCCGAAAGGACCCTCGTTCACCACCCAAAATCCACGGGCATAGTTCAAGGGTGGATTGGGCGCTTCATCCTTGGTGCAAGATGAATACAGCAGTGTAATGATTAATCCGCAAACATGCAGCGCGGCTTTCAAAGGTTTCCTAAGGTTGTTTTTCATGGCATTGAAGTAAAAAGTTGAATTAAAAACGGGTATAAAATGAAACATGAGCTTGTCTCCCTGGCTGTGGGAACCAAGGAACTTCTTCGTATAATGTATTAGCAAGATTTCGTAGACCCAAGGTGACCCTGTATCTCCGTTGCTCATAGCCAATTCCCGTGTGGCACAACGCATACGCCGGTAACGAAGCCGTACCATCCAAGGTCGTCGAACGGGGGGACACCGCAGTAATCATCCATTGCATAAAGAAAGCTCTTCGATGGTAAGTACCCTGAACCCAAGCCCTATGTACGGGAACATAAGGTAATTGTGAATTAAAACTCCGCACAGGACCGGCCCAGCTTCGATTGGCTTGGTATTCCGCGCTTATCACCCAATGTGGCTGTCGGTCCAAAGAAGAAAGTTGCAAATTTGCTTCCAAACCCATGGCATGGCTTTGATCCACGTTCGAAGGCGCCCACCAGGATTGATTGGGTTGAGGCTGCCACCAAATCTTATCCCGCACGGTTCTCGCGTAGAGCAGGCATTGACTCTTCACCTTGAACCAGCGACCCTGAGCATGTCTAGAACCACCAAGCTCCACTTGCTGCATTTTCTCAGGCCTCAAAGTCGGGTTTCCTCCGGGCACCCAAAACCGATCGTTGAAGCCGGCTGGATTCATGGCTCGGCGGTATTCCAACCACGCCAATCGGCTTTGCCCAATTCGATTCCAGCGAAATTGCAAAGCCAGGGGCAGGAGTTGGCCTTGCAGGAATTCCTTTTGGATTTGAGCTCTGAATTCCGAACGACCTCGATGCAAGGCCAATGGTAAGACAAACGCCCAACGGTTCTGCAAAATTTCTCCAACATACTGCGAAGACTGCGCTTGCTGACGATCCCATTGAACCCTTGCTTGAAGATGCCAACCTCGATTCTTGTATTCCAGACCGGTCCTGGATTGCAGCAATTCAAAGCGATGCAAACCACTAATGCCCTGAAGAGTATCCAGGTAACGGTTGAGATCCTTTTGGTATCCTTGGGCAATCCACGCATGATACCCCCTACCCAGATCATGATGCCAGGATATTTGAATTCGTAACATACTATCGTTCTGCCTAGCCGAATTGGGTCTTGAGGTCAAAGATGCTGGAATTCCACGACGATGGCCTTGGGCCCAGATTTCCATTTCCACATAGGAACGAGGTTGGTATTGGTAACGAAGGTGTTGCAGAATGCCTTTTTGATCCCAGTCTGCGCCGCTCATCACGGACCTTGGAGATCCCATAAGCGCAATATTTCGGTACGGGTAACGGTTTGGATTCACCGTTCCCACGATTCGGGTAGAACTGAACCATCGACCTTCGCTGTATCTCATTGCCAAACCAAGGGAACGCTCCCCAGAGGAACCGGTCATCAACGAAATTTCCCTAGCCCATGGAGCCTCAGGTCCTGCAAGAGCCTGCTGCGGAAGGCTGTTTTGGACGGGAGCCGGTCGAAGGTCAACCTGACTACCCATTCCATATCCCCCTGATTGCATCGCATCCGATCCATTCAAGATATTCATTGACGGAAAGAGCCAGCCTGGGATTAATTGAAGGTCCAAGGTTCGGTTCATGGGGTTATTCAGCACGAAATCTCCCCAAGTCAAATCATTTTGATTTCCACCACTACCACGGTACATCATGGTGGTCAAAGATCCTGGAACCGATGTTCGAAGGACCAAACTGCCATGAATTCCCCAAAGCTCTGCCGCCGAACGCAGAGGCATCCACTTCATCAGCGTGGAATCCGGCTTTACTGCCGCATACCCAAAACGCTCTACCGTAACCTCAACTAACACTAATTCCTTTCGCAAAGTTGGAATTGCTTGACTTTGAGCCCGCACATTGGTAAGCAAAGAAGCAGAAAGTCCTAACCAAGCAATCCCCCCCCTAATCCCAATCAAGCGATCAGATGGAGAAAATAAAAGTTGATTTTTCTTTGCCATACTTGGATTGATATCGAATTCTCGAATCTCCAAACAGAGCAAAGCGCATCATGGCGACCTTCCGCCACAACGTTCGCATTACCCTGAGTTTTTGATCCAGAAAACCCAACGGTGATGGCTTCAAGGCAGGTCTTCTGACTTAGTCCATTCCGAGCGCCTTCCCACAATAGGCATTACTCTATCGCAGTGGCCTAATGCCCGGAATTGAAGCGGACCTTACAGCAGCTGGTACTGTACCGGAATTACACCGGTTTCCCTTTTCGTCCCATGGAAATGGGAACCTCAAAGCGCTTCAAAGATACCATTCGTTTGGTACCATAGGTCGATGATTTCACAAAGCCGGTCAAAACCATCGCCCAAGGCCCCAGGACCCGGCTGCAAAATCATGGAAGATGGAATTTCATAAATTTGCCCTTTTTGAACAGCCTCCATGGAGGTCCATTCTGGGCGCGAGCGCAGGCGATCTGGCTTGAATTTCTTCCCGCACCATGAAACAAGTATGAGATCCGGGTTCAGATTCACAACCTGCATGGGATCGGCCACGATGCGATCACGCGCCAGGGCACCGTCACGATGCTGCGCAAAAATATCTTCACCACCTGCCGCTTCCACCAATTCACTCACCCAACGGATTCCGGTAATGAGGGGATCGTACCATTCTTCAAAATACACCTTGGGTTTGAGGACTCTCTTGCTATTGATCTCCAGCCTAGCCTCAAGCCTACGTCGATACTGAAGGGCTAATTCCATGGCCTCGGCGCTCTTGCCCACCAGAGCACCGATTTGCACAATCATTTTGAGGATTTCCTCAACCGAACGATGGTTGTTTATTAAAACCGTAACACCTTCTTTGATAAGAATTTGTGCAATGTCAGCCTGTATATCGGAAAAGCCTATCACCAAATCCGGTTTCAACGCTAGGATAGCCGAAATATCCGCCTCGGTGAATGCCGATACTTTGGGTTTTTGTTTGCGCGCTTGCGCTGGTCTTACCGTAAATCCCGATATGCCAACAATGCGATCGGGCTCACCCAGCTTATACAGGATTTCGGTAGGCTCTTCCGTCAAGCATACAATCCGTTGGGGGTAAAAATCACCTTGCATGCGGAGCCTTGAATCCGTAAACGCAATGCTTGCAGCCGCTTCGGCAACAATGGCCCCTCATCATGTGGTAGGTCTCCGTAAAAACCATATTCGAACCCCGCATCACGTAATGAAATCCTTCTTGCAGAGGCTCGCCCACAACGGGTACATCATGCCCCTGCACCTTATCCAGCAATGCCCTCAAGTACGCCCCACAATTTGTGCATAATATCGAATAGAATGTTTCCCTACAATATATTGGAGGAAATTGCGCCGCGAAATCCCAGCAAGATTCATGCATCACCCCCTCACCACATCGGCAGCAGGTCCTCCCTTTGGGCATTACCGTTGAGGTATCGTCGCTGCAACTGGTTTTAGAATAGCCCAGCGATTCTGCATCGCATGGTAAACCCCAAACAAGAGAGCGCTGTAAAAGAAATCTCCCAAAACGGTTCCTAGAAGAAAGGGAATCCCTGCGGCATAACATGTCATTAATCCACCGACTGTTTGAGGATACATCGTCGAACCCACCCAACATCCCAAATTACTAACCACAAAAAAGATCAAGGACCCAAGTCCCGTTACCACAAGGACGCGACCCACAGACACCTTGCGAAGGAGCAACCATCCCGACATGGCTATCAACATATAGGAACCATAAGTCCAATAGAAACCTGGAGAAATCCACGTGAACTCCGGATAAAAGCGAGCATACACCACGTTGTTAAGGAGTAAATCACTTAGCCATGTGGCCGCGATGGGCACCCCCAAAGCCATCCACCGCCGTCCAAAATGGGCCGAGCCAAACAACGCTATAGCCCCCAAAGGAGAGAAATTATGCATATGAGGAATAACCCTGCTCGTAGCAGCCAATAGGATCATGGCGGTCAAGACAAAGTATTGGAGCGCTATTTTGGATTGCATCTTGCTCATTTTGATGCAAAAATAACCCGCGACCCTCTAAATGGCACTATTGGACTTTCGGATTTGCCTTCACCATCTAAGAATCAATATCCCCACCAAACCCCACGTGACCAACGCAAGAGGAATTGCTCCCAATTCGCCCACGACTCGAACCCTATAAGGCAACAAGGCTGTACCTCGAACCAAACAAACTCAAATAAAGTATGGCATTAATTTACCAGAATGAGGGACCAATTTCGCCTTAAACACACCGAATAGTGACAACAAATTTAAAGTCACCGTTAAACCTGTCTGGACATAGGGATACTTACAAAAGCGATATAATTCAATTAAAATACATGAGTACTGTTTTCCATTTTGTAGGCGATTTTGAAGTCTTCTAAAATTACCGTAATGTTTTTGTCCTTTGATCCGAACTTGTTAAAGTCTTTTATCAATTCTAGTACGTCATAATCAATATAAATCGAGTTTTTTGCACTGATTATCACTCTAGAGTTTTTAGGTAAATGCGCAAGAGTTTTTTTGATCGCTGCCTTATTAAGGAACGAAACTTCCTGAGCTAAATCAATATGAATTTCATCTCCCACATTGTGCTTTTCATCTTTGTAAAAATAGGCCCGTTTAATGTTGCCATAAAGAATAAAAAAGATACTTACACATAAACCTGTACCCACCCCTTGGAGTAAGCCTAAAAGAACAACCCCTATTACGGTAACAATAAATGGAATAAACTGAAATTTTCCAATTTTCCACATGTGCATAAAAACCTTTGGGCTAGCTAATTTGAACCCTATCATGATTAGTATAGCTGCGAGACATGCCATAGGGATTTTGTTCAAGAATGCAGGTATAAACACTGCTGTTAAAAGCAAAAGTAAGCCGTGAAAGATGGCAGAAAATTTTGTTCTTGCTCCAGAATTTATGTTGGCAGTTGTCCTCACGATAACACTTGTTATTGGAAGACCTCCAATTAAGCCTGATAAAATATTTCCTACTCCTTGAGCCTTTAATTCCGTATTAGCGCTTGAGTATCTTTTAAGAGGGTCTAACTTATCACCAGCTTCAATGCATAATAATGTCTCAATACTCGCCACTGCGGCTAATGTAATTGCTGTTATCCATACTTTGGGATTGTTTATACTCGTAAAATTTGGCAATGTAAATTGTCCAATAAACTCGTTCACCGAATTTGCAATAGGTAGTTTTACCAAATGATTTCCTCCAATATGTAATTCAGGAAACATGAAGCGAAATATTTCATTTAATATTATACCTACTATCACTACAACTAATGCCCCGGGCAATACTTTGATTTTCTTCAGGAAAGGCAGTTTATTAAATGCTACTAAAATTCCAATCGACAAGAATGTTAATATAATAATGCCTGTATGTGCAAAATTTAGTGAATGGATAACCTCATTAAAAAGACCAATATCCGCATTATCGGTAAGGTTATAATTAAAAAAATCACCCGCGTGTTCATTGTCATATCCAATGGCATGTGGCAATTCTTTTTTGATTATAATAATACCAATTCCTGTCAACATACCTTCAATTACCCCAGATGGAATATAATTTGAAATAGATCCTGCTTTTGCAAAACCTAGTATCACCTGAAAAATTCCTGCCAAAACGATAGCTACCAGGAATGTCTCAAAGCCTAAATCTTGAATAGCAAGTAAAACAATCGAAATTAAGCCTGCTGCAGGTCCAGAAATACTCACGTTTGAGCCACTCAAATAACCTACAATTAAACCTCCAATAACACCGCTAATAATACCAGAAAATGGTGATGCTCCCGAAGCAACTGCAATGCCTAAACACAAAGGTAAGGCAACCAAAAAAACTACTAAACCCGATAGGATGTCGGTTTTGGGCGAAGAAAATATAGAATTATTTTTAATCATTTAATTTCAATATTATTTTTTATTATTGAGTTTGGGGTAATGGTTCAATAAAAGAAGTATCTGCATAATAAGTTACCTCCCCTGTTGACAAATGGTGCATTCCACCAATAATACCAATTTCTCCGCTTTTAATCATCTGTTCAAGAATAGTACTCCTCTCCAAAATGGCTTTTACAGTTCTTTTTACGTTAATAGCAGCAACATTTTCTACGAAAAAAGGATTTTTGGAGGTTCGTTCACTTTTTGTTTCCAATTCATCATCTACAGCTGGTCTTATTTTTGCAAGCAAGGCGGTTAAATTACCCATTTCAGCATGGTCGCAAGCTCCCTTTACTGCACCGCATGCACTGTGTCCCAATACCACAATTATTTTTGAGCCAGCTAATTTGCAGGCAAATTCCATGCTACCTAAAATATCTTCGTTAACGATATTTCCAGCAATTCGCACACTAAAAATATCTCCAAGTCCTTGGTCAAAAATTAGCTCAGCAGAGGTTCTACTATCAATACAGCTCAAAACAACAGCGAAAGGATATTGTCCACTTGACGTTTCATTTGCCTGTTGTAACAGGTTGCGATTTTCCTTACAATTATTAACAAACCTCTTGTTTCCTTCTTCGAGCAATTTCAAAGCAATTGCTGGGGTAATAGCTTTTTGCATTTCTTTGGTCAATGTCTTCATTTTTAAATATTTTTATCGATGTAATTTTTAAAGTTGTAGCTCATAACGGTTAGTGTCAATCCAAAGGGGGAACTTTTACTACAAAAAATAATTTGAAAACAATATCGTTAACGTGGAAATGAATTTTAACGCAAAACGTTTTAGATTATTTTACATCTTGATGAGCTTAATTTTTTACAATTGAATATTCAGCTTCGTTAATTCCAGTACAAATGCCAATTTTCTCGATTTTATAAGGGTCAGCAGATGCTTTGTCGTTGACAAGGATGAGTGTGTTTAGGTCACCTATGGACACTCTCAGCTTGCATTGGATCGCATCGCTACCGCGGTTACTACACTTGTTTGGAGGCTTCTTGATCCGGGTAAGTAGTATGCCCCCGTCCGTCATCACCAAAAGTGCGGCCTTGTGGTTCTTGCCCGACATGAGGAATATCTCAATATCCCTGGGGCTTTTTTCAAAGGACCCCCTATTAGGAATAAGGCCATAGGTGTCTTGACTGCCTGCACGCTTCCTTATTCGTCTGCCATGCCGAAGCTCTTCGGTCAGGTGTTCATAAGGTCGCTCAGTACATTTAATGCCAAGTTTACAAGACCAAATCCATGGATAAAACCAGACACGACTGATTGAACAACACCCCAAAGGCTTGCCATCCACGCTAAACAGTCTAGGGCGGGATTTTTCCACCTCCAACCAATTTACGACCTGCTGCTTCATAGGTTCTTCGGTAAGCATCACCAACTTGTACTTGTCTGAGTGGCGTTTCTTGACATTGAAAATCCAAAATTTGCTATACTCGATCAAACGACAAAATCCCATAAAAGTTTTGCCTTGGGTTTCAAAAGTTTACTCTTTTTATTGAAATGAGCGAATCAATAATAGTTGTTTGGAATTTATTTTATGGATTCTAAGAAAATAAATAGATTCAAAATCATAAAAAATACTGCTGGTAAAGATATCCAAAGGCTATCTTTTAATTTTATTCTTACTGCCAAACCACAAAACATAAGTAGCCCAAGTCCCAAAGATGATATCATTAAAATTAAATTCCATTTTATTCCTACCAATAATCCAGTAGCCCCCAAAAATTCTAATATTATTGTTAATATTCCAAATTTTTCCAAATTAAATCGTTTGAATTCGTTTTTCATATGGGGTGATATGAAATAGGAAACTACATAAGCATAAAATGATAAACTGGATATTATTATACAAATAAAGGTCAAATCCATTTCAAAAGGATTTAATTGAACCTATTGCTATAATTGCGGAAATAATCAATAGTATTAGCGATGGAAGGTGTTTGACAAATGGATTTTTAATCTTAAAATGGAAATATTGAGCCGATATCATGAACAACCCCATAAGTACGGAAGAGATTTGAACTAGGGATGGATACCAAATACCTGCAACAAGCAATGTTGCTAAAGCAATTTTGGTTGCTCCTACTAAATTGCGGGTTAGATCATTTAATCCAAATTGTCTGAATTCTTTAACAACATTATGATACCGAAAAATCCAAACATAGGCCACAGATAATGCCAAAACGATTTGTGCCAAACTAAAGAGATTTTCCATTTTATTCTTGCTAATATAGCTTTTCAAAATTTACCCCGTTTTTTATGAGGGGGTTCTGGACTCCCCTTTAAGTTGTTTTTATGAGTTGTATCGTTTTTTAACTTGCCCATAACGACCAAGGTCTTCGGGATGCGTTTGATGACACAACCTCAAAAATAGCAAAAAAACTGAAAAAATGCAGCCTACCTCAAACTGTAAGTACCCCTAAAATGCAGACTTTTAAAAGTAGAAAAATTCCTTTAATTTCAAAAACCATGAAAAATCACGATTCACCGAAGTTCATTCGTACAGGCCCTTCAAAAGCATGAATCCGGCGTAGCCACCGAGGTCAAGCCGAGAAATGGGCATCGTACCGCCACCTTTTACAATGGATGGTCAAATACGGAGGGTTGGATGTGTCCGATGTACAGAAACTAAAAAACTGGAAGAGGAGCATTCCCGCCTCAAGAGGATGTACGCTGATCTGGCGATGGATAACCAGCTATTGAGGGACCTGTTCTCAAAAAAAGGCTGGGCCCTGCC
>SYHX01000036.1 GCA_005799025.1 Bacteroidota bacterium
AGGTATCGGTGCGCATGGTTAGGCTCTAAATTTGGGATTGCGGGGCAAATTTAAGACCTTCGTTGCTCAAACGTTAGACCATGGCCGAGATTGCTTTGGAGGGTATTGAATTCAAAGGCTTCCACGGGTTATATCCCGACGAGAAGGTGAAAGGGAATACCTTTATCCTTGACATCAAGGCCTTTGGGCCTCAGCGTGCGATCGACGAACCCAGGCAACCGTCCTTGGGACAGGGGTGGCCGGATTATGGTCGAATATATGCCCTTGCCGAAGCCGTGTTCCTGGAACCCCGCGACCTTTTGGAAGAGGTTATTGCAGGAATCCTCTTGGCCCTGCGGTCGGAGTGGTCCGATTGGACGTTTGAAGTGAGCCTCGCCAAAATGAACCCACCCATCCCCTTCAAGCAGGGAACCAACGCTATCCGTATTCCGTCTTCCAGGGTCACGATGCGTTGCAGCGACCTTGTTGCATGGGCAACAACGCCCTAAGGGCAAATTATCTTTGGGCAATCTTCCCCCCAAAACCGAATCCACGTCCTCTATGGGTATACAAACAGCTGAACGCTCTTCCGCGGAGGATGCTTCCGAAAATCCCATCTACCAGCGGCATATGGCGGCCTACAAAGCGGCCGTCTCTTGGATGAAGGGTTCCGTGCTCGAAGTCGGTTGCGGTGAAGGATACGGGATGAAATTGTTGGCCAAGCATTGCCAACAGTATTTGGGTATCGATAAATTTCCAGTGCCCAATCTGCAAGTCCCCCCCAATGCCAGAACCCTGCAGATGACGGTTCCTCCCTTGGGGGGCATTAACTCCAACCAGTTTGATGCCGTGGTCACCTTCCAAGTCATCGAGCATATTGAAGATGATCTTGAATTTCTCAAGGAAATTCACCGGGTCTTGCAACCTGGGGGCGTTTTGATTTTAACAACTCCGAACAGACTCATGTCCCTTACCCGCAATCCCTGGCATGTTAGGGAATACGAACCGGAGGCGATGCGTCAAATTTTGGAATCCGTCTTTGATCAAGTGGACCTGCGCGGCATTTTTGGGAATGAAAAGGTCATGGACTACTACGATAAAAACAAAGAATCCATCCGCAAATTCACTCGTTGGGATTTTTTCAATTTGCAGTACCGTTTGCCACGTCGGTGGCTCCAAGTCCCTTACGACCTAGCCAATCGGCTTAACCGGCGTATGTTGGAACAAAAGAATGATCGATTGGTCAGCCATATCGGCTCGGATGATTACCCTATTCGCTCATTAAGCCCGCAGGCTTTGGACTATTTTGCTGTATGCACCAAGTAGGCCTTCTCGGTTTACAATCTATTAAGCTGCTTCGATTTTTGATTTGTGCCTTAGGCATTTACCTTTTGGTCGCTTGCCGCAAAGAATCCACTATGCCCTTGCCTCCTGATCCCGAGCCCAAGTACCGTCAATACGGAATTCCATTCCAAGGCATACCCGCTACACAAGACATCGTCATGTACGAAGTCAACCTCAGGGCCTACAGTCCTTCAGGAAATCTCCAAGGGGTCATCAATCGTTTGGATTCCATCAAACTGCTAGGAGTTAATGTCTTATGGATTATGCCCCTTCACCCTGTGGGGATTCTCAAGGGCATCAATTCACCTTATTGCGTCAAAGATTACAAAGCAGTAGGTGCAGAATACGGGACTTTAGCCGATCTAAGGAGGTTGACGGATGCAGCCCATTCCCGAGGCATGGCAGTAATCATGGATTGGGTAGCCAACCACAGCTCCTGGGACCATCCCTGGATGCAGAACGAGGGTTGGCATACCCGCAACTCCCAAGGCCAGGTCGTGCATCCCCCAGGAACCAATTGGTTGGATGTGGCCGATTTGAATTACCAAAACATGGAAATGCGTGACGCCATGCAAGACGCCATGCTATACTGGCTATATGAAGCTAATGTGGACGGTTACCGCTGCGATTATGCTGATGGGGTACCCTTTGACTTTTGGCAGAACACCTGGTCCCTAGTCCACTCAATACCAGGACGGCGATTTATTTTATTTGCCGAAGGAACCCGATCGGATCATTTCAATGCTGGATTTGATCTGAATTTTTCTTGGTCTTCGTACTCCATACTCCAACAAGTATGGCAAGGACAGTCTCCACAAAATTTTCTTAACAACCGACTTATTCAGAGTAATTCCTCTCCACATGGCAAATACTGGTTGCAGTTCACGACCAACCACGACGAGTCCGCCTGGGATGCCACGCCCATTACCCTTTTTGGAGGGTTAAGTGGGGCCCTGGCTGCTTCTGCTTTGACCTTGATGAGCGGCGGACCCCATCTGCTCTACGGAAGCCAGGAGATAGGTATGGCCCAGAACATCCCCTTTTTCACTCGTTCTTCCATAAATTGGCAAGCTAACGCCGGCATGCTGCACGCCTATCGCAGCATGATGGACTTCTACTCAATACATTCCGTTGCGCGATGCGGTCTAAACACCTCTTATCCTCATTCAGATATTGCTACAATGCATAAAGTTAGGAATCAAGAGAGTATTTTGGCCATAATCAATACCCGTAATAGAGTAATAGAATACACGATACCCACTCCTATTCAGAATACAACTTGGGAAAATGGTTTCAAAAAACCAATGGTGAATCCCCTCATTGACTCTACTATAACATTAGGATCACAAATAGTCGTTCAGCCTTTTGAAATTTTGCTTCTGCACAAATGAAAGGCGTTAAAAACATATTGACACAAACAAAATACCGCATCATCCTATCAGGCATATTAATGACAGTAGGACTGACCACCATAGGGTGGTTAAAAATACGTCAAGTGATTCTTGAATCAAAATGGAATTCTATCATTCAAAAAATTGAATCCAAAGGATATCAACTCAAAGCAGAAAAAATAGGTTTCAGCGGGTTTTTTACCGTTGCGATTTCAAATGCATCTCTAAAAATACAGGACCTACCTGTTGCTGAAATAAAAAAATTAGAAATCAAGCCTGATCTATTGTCACTACTTACTGAGAAGCCTAAAATCAAAAACCTGGAAATCGATGATGGCCTAATTTACGCTATCAAAAAAAATGGTTTTTGCAATTACTGCAAATTGCTCGATTCCGATAATGAAATAAAGATTAAGGATAATACACAGAAATATCCAAGCACTCAATATCAACAAATTGTGACTTTACTTTCAAAAGTGCCAACCAACATAAAACTTGATAATCTAAAAATACAATACCAAAAACACAAACAAAATTATAAAGCTTTAATTAATAAATTCAAAAAAAATGATGGGGAATTCCAAGGCCTCTTGGTTTTTTATGAAGAGAATATCACATCCAAAATGAAAATAAAAGGGTCAATTGACGGCGATGATTTAACAGGAAAAATAGAAATTTATCCTTACGCTAATCAGAATGATAAGCTAAAAATACCAGTCCTCGAAAAAAGATTCGGGCTCAATTGTCTGATGGAAAAAGCAACTTTACGGATAATTTCATTTATTAACAAAAAGAATACTTTATCGTATGAGATCGAAGGATCTGCCCAAGGGCTAGAGCTAATCCACCCCAAATTATCAGAAAGAAAAATAGTCATACGTAATCTCAAGGGGGATATTCAAGGAAAAATAGGCGAAAATGTTTTTGAAATCGATAGCAGCACAAATATCCTTGTGAATGATTTAGAGGCCCAAATTTATTTGAAATGGGTGAGAGGTGACAACGATAAGATTGCCTTACAATTAAAAACACACAAAACGCAGGCCGAGAATTTCATTTCCTCTTTGCCTGAAGGGTCTTTCGAAAATCTGAAAGGCATAAAAGCCCGAGGAAAGCTTTCATGGTTTTTGAAACTAAATTTTGATTCAAAAAAACCTGAGCAATGTCAATTCATAAGTGGAATGAACGATGACGGCTTTCAAATTACAAAAATGGGGAAAACAAACCTCGCAAAAATAAACCAACCATTCTTGCATACCGTTTCCGTGGACGGTAAACCAATACGTTCTTTCATAGTGGGACCCGCCAACCCGAATTACACGCCTATCGACGCAATTCCCTTCAGCATGCAGCAAGCTGTTATGTATAGCGAGGATGCAGGGTTTTATGGCCAAAAAGGTTTTTACCTGAGCGCTTTCAGAGAAAGTATTATTCAAAATTTCAAAAAAGGTAAATTCGCAAGAGGCGGGAGCACCATAAGTATGCAACTCGTTAAAAACGTATTTCTAAATCCTCGGAAAACATTGACCAGAAAAGCCGAAGAAATATTCATTACATGGATTATTGAAAACGAAAATATTAGCAGTAAAAAAAGAATGATGGAGGTGTATCTGAATGTTATCGAATTTGGAAATAATATTTGGGGTATTGGAGAAGCATCAAGGCACTATTTTGGTAAACACCCATCTCAATTAACAAACAAAGAATCTGTGTTTATTGCTAGTTTGGTGCCAAGACCTCGGGTTTATCAATACCTGATTCAGAATGATGGGTCAGTTTCACCAAATAATTGGAATTTTACCGCCATTCAAAATAGATTCATAAAAAAAGGTATCATGTCAAGCGAGGACACCACACGTTATCTTCCTGGATTAAAAACGAAATTCCGTCCCAATTTTCCTACAGAAATAGAGGAAGAAATTCCAAATCAAATCGATTTGGAAATTTTTGATTAGTTAATTGAAAAGAATCTCCTTAAAATGCCATCCTAAGACCCTATTTTATTCTGCTTGTCGATTATCCATTGCAATGCTTGGAGAGGCGAAATTGCATTTGTATCCAGGGATTGAAGAGATTTTAACAATTCAAGGGCTTGAGCATCTCCCTCACCCCACAACGACATTTGCCAAGATGCACCTGTGTTGGATATAGGTTTTGAGGAAGGTTCTTGAGTGGATTCGTCGCGCAAAGATTCCAATTGCTCCAGCATGGTTTCGGCTTCGCGAATAACCGCTGCAGGTACACCGGCCATCTTGGCCACATTCAACCCGAAACTATGGGAAGAACCGCCTGGCTGCAGGGTCCGAAGAAATTCCATTCGATCTCCTTGCCCGGATACCGCCACGTGGTAATTGGCAATTCGAGGATACTTTTCGGTCATACGATTCAGCTCGTGATAATGAGTCGCGAACAAGGTCATCGGCCGATGTCGAGGATGCTCATGCAAATAAGCGGCGATGGCCCAAGCCAAACTGATACCGTCATAGGTCGAAGTTCCTCGCCCAATTTCGTCCAATAACAATAAACTATCGGATGACATATGGTGTAAAATGGTCGCCATTTCTTGCATTTCCACCATGAAGGTGGATTCACCCGCTGCCAAATTATCGGAGGCACCCACCCGTGTAAAAAGCTTATCCACCAAACCCATGCGGGCTTCCGAGGCGGGCACATAACAACCAATTTGCGCCATCACCACCAGTAGACCTGCTTGCCGAAGAAGCGCCGATTTCCCAGACATGTTGGGCCCTGTAATCATCCAAATTTGCTCTTGTGTGGTATCGACTTTCAGATCATTGGGAATATAGGGCTTGGAATCCGGAAGGATTCTTTCCAATACTGGATGCCTTAATTGTTTGACTTTGAGTCCAGCCGAATCTGTGAATCGAGGCTGGACATAATTTCTGTCTTTGGCAATTTGAGCAAAACCCATCAGCACATCCAAGGTTGCCAAGCGCCTTGAAGCCTGCTGAAGGGCGGGCACATGGCTCGCAATTTCTTGAAGCAAGAGCATGTAGCTCTCCTGCTCCAATTCTTGAATTCGCTGGTCTGCTGACAGGTATTTCTCTTCGAAAGCTTTGAGCTCCGGGGTGATGTACCGTTCTGCATTGACCAAGGTTTGTTTGCGTATCCATTCGACTGGGACCTTGTCCTTATGGGCATGGGTTACTTCGAGGTAAAATCCAAAAACTTGGTTATAACTGATTTTGAGGGATGAAATTCGGGTCCGCTGAATTTCTTCTTCGACCATGCGGTTCATGAATCCCTTGGCATTCTCCTTGAGGGTGCGGAGCTCATCCAGATCTTCGCGGTAACCGGAACGAATAGCCCCTCCTTTGGAAAGGGTAGCAGGTGCTTCCTCATGAATAACCGACTCGATATGCTGGGCTACCATGAGCAGCGGCGGGAATCCAGCCAACAAATTTTGCAAGGCCATAGACGTGGGGTTCGAGGATGCCCTATCGCGTATGGTTTCTGCAGCCCTGATGCTCAGGGCCAATCGCCATAATTCTCTTGGACCACTTCGCAAAACGCCAACCCTGGCTGACATTCTTTCCAAATCTCCAACTTCCACCAATTCAGCACGAACCTGATTAGCTTCTGCGCTATGGTTCAGAGCCCATTCCACGGTAAGTTGTCGAGCCTCTATGGCCTCGCGACTTCGAAGGGGCATGGCCACCCATTGCCGTAACAGCCTAGTCCCCATTGGAGTACTGCATGTATCCAAACAGGCTGCAAGCGACATCCCTCCTGGGTGTTGAGGCTCAAGCAATTCCAAGGTTCTCACCGTGAAAGGATCCATCCACAACGATTCCGCGGTATCCAATCTAGACAAACCAAATAACGGCAAGGGTCCATCTCTTCGCGTTTCCTGGAGGTAATGCAACACCGCTCCTGCGGCAATTTGCGCAGCCTCCAGGCCTTCTAGCCCGAAGCCTTTGACCGACTGGCTGAGAAATTGCTTCTGAAGTCTACCCAAAGCGCCATCCTTTTCCCAAACCCAATCGTCTAACCATTGCCAGGGCCATCCATCTCCCAGCGCCTCGAGAATTTGGGTTTTCTGCCATTTGTTACCAAGCATCTCCACCGGCGCGTAACGGCGTAACAAACTACCGATTTCCTGTAAATTACCTTGCATAGCTTGGAAAGAACCGGTCGTTACATCGCAGAAGGCAAGGCCATAAACTCCTTGTTGGGACCAATGAAAAGCAGCCAGAAAATTATTGCGGGTATGATCAAGCAAAGAATCGCTGAACGCCACTGCAGGAGAAACCAATTCGGTAACATCCCGTTTGACAATGCCTTTGGCTTGTTTGGGATCCTCCATTTGATCGCATACCGCCACCCTCAATCCTGATCGGACCAACCGAGGCAGGTACTGGTCCAAAGAATGATGGGGGAACCCTGCAAGTGCCATCTCTGCGGCCGCCCCGTTTGCGCGTTTGGTCAGGGTGATTCCCAAAACCTTGGCACAGCTTACCGCATCATCACCGAACGTTTCGTAGAAATCCCCTACCCTGAACAAGAGCATCGCCCCGGGGTATCGCGCCTTGATCTGCGCGTATTGTTTCATCAAAGGGGTTTCGTTGGCGTTCTTGGTGGGCATCGTGAATAGAGTCAATCCTGTGTGTTCTCCACGAATCAGGAAACGGCTTCAGACCGATGATAACGCAAGGACTTGAGTAAATTTGGAGGCCTTAACCTCTAAATGACCTGCCTTGCATGCGCCTCAAAAGCATGAATGAACTGAACCGCCCACCCGTGGAACAGTCCAAAAATAACCCCAAAATACCCGTAGTTGCCGTCTTGGCTAACCTCCGCAGCCTACAAAATGTGGGCTCCATTTTCCGATCTGCCGATGCCTTTGGCCTAAAGGAAATTATACTGTGCGGGTACACTGGCCGCCCCCCTCACCGGGATATACACAAGGCCGCTCTCGGAGCGGAAGAAAGCGTGGCCTGGAGAGCTTGGGACAATCCATTAGAAGCCTTGGAACATCTGCGGTCGGAAGGGTATACCTTGGTGGCTGTTGAACAGGCTGAACCTTCGGTTTCATTAGCGAATTGGTCATGGGAAGGGCATCAGCCTATGGCCTTGATTTTTGGCAACGAAGTGGACGGCTTGGATTCTAGCATCCTCAAAGCCTGTGACTGGGCCTTGGAACTCCCGCAGTGGGGATGCAAACACAGCCTCAACGTCTCGGTCTGTGCGGGGATACTCTTTTGGGAATCAGCCCGAAGGGTGATGCATGACCCAAGGTAACACCCAGTTGTTGGGGGAAATACGATGAAGTCACGTTCCGCAAAAGGTGCAATACCCTGCATCGCTTAGCGGGGGTGGTTGATTAAGCCTGCGGTTCAGTCCACCACGTTGGTAGGGTTCTCTCATAGCCGCCATCAGCTCATCCCAATCCGCATCGTTATTATACAGTACCATTTGGTCCAAAACATTTTCGACAAGATGATTGCGCGGAATTAGGTTGGGGTTTTGGCTTTGCATCAAAGACAGCGCATCCTGGCAAGCGTCTTCGCCAGCCTTCTTCAAAAAATTGATCCATTGGGCAACCCAAGCTTTAGATGGAAGATCATCTTGTGAGATAGTCCAAGCTGATTCAAGTTCCAACCCATCCACAAGATGAGCCTCCGAATCAAGTTGCATGGCTTGTTGGATTTTATCTTCCAAATTCAAATAAGCCAGGTAATAATCCGGTCTTGCCTGCACAAGCCATGCCTGCCAATTCGATACCAGCGAATGGGCTTCTTTATTGCTTTGAAATCGTTGAGGGTCAAGGCCTAATTTCATCCATTGCATGCACTCCAAGGCTTGCTTAGAGAAATCCCGGTATTGTTGGAACAACTCCTTGGCAATCATCATAGCCCTTGTCTCCTTTTGATCGCCGTCAAGTAAAGGCAATAAACAGGACAAAAGAACCCCGGCATTCCATTCCATAATCTCAGACTGGCGACCCCATGCATATCGTCCATGCGAGTCAATAGAGCTAAACGAACGATTCAAGTCGTAAGAATTCACAAAAGCGCAGGGACCTAAATCCATAGTGATTCCAAGTAGACTTATGTTGTCGGTATTCAGAACACCGTGCACGAAGCCCACCCGCATCCAATGTGCGACCAGTTCAGCTTGACGTTTGCTCCACTCTTCAAAAAAGGATCTAACCCCATCAGGGTCAGAATTTCCCAAGGTATAAAGGCCTTGCTCTTGATCGATGGAACTTGTCCCAGACCAGCATCGGGTTGTACGATCCAAGATCGCCATGGTATAGCGTGCATAGTTTTCCGGTGACAAGGCGCGAATCGCATATTCCAAGGTACCGATACGCCCATGATGAGGGGCTGTTCGAAAAAGCAATCCACCTCGTTGATCAACATCCCTCCAAACCTTGAACGGCGTTTCCAAAACCATGAGGGAGCGGGTTGTTGGTACACCAAGGCCATGCAGGGCTTCCGAGATCATGAATTCTCTGAGCATCGCGCGAAGAGTTGCAAGACCGTCTCCGCCTCTTGCAAAAGGCGTTGGGCCGCTACCTTTAAGATGTACATCATAACAAATCCCTAAATCATTCTGCCATTCCCCCAAGAGAAGCGCACGCCCATCTCCAAGCATCGTAAAATGGCCGTACTGATGGCCGGCATAGGCCATAGCCATGGGTTGGGATGCATCCAGGACCCACTCCGAAACAGTGTTCATTTCCTTCAAGTCCCCGACCAAGCCGAGTTCTTCCTGCAAAGCATGATTAAGGGACGCCAAACGCATTGCAGAAAGATCAGGAGACGGCATGTCCGCGCCCAAACGCCCGGAGGAAAGGGTTTGACCCAACGCCCAGTAATCACTACGCCAGAAACTCAACGGTACTTGAGGGCTATCCCTAACATAAAATGCCTTGGAGCCATGTACCGTGCAGGATTATCCGGGGGCAAGCCCCTGGATCGGGCATCACGAGGGTCCAAAAACGCAGGATCCCGCCAACTGGATGGCACAGGATCCCCTTGTTCCCAAGCTCTTCCAGTCACAGGATTGGGTATAATGGCATTGGCTTGATTGAATAGGTTAGTCAATTGCATGGAAAATTCCCAACGATATGCTCCACGCAGCCACCATTTGCGAACCGAGAGATCCATCCATTCTTGACCTTGCCCCAAGGCGGACCACAAAGCCTCTGGACGAGGATCCCTTTCGTAAATAGGCCTGCCCGACACAGGTTCAATACCTTGAAAGGTAAAGGGCGTATAACGCCGTCCAGAGCGCAGGACTCCTTCGAGGTACAAGGACCAACGGTTTAACCATGACTTCCCCCAAAGCCCGCGCTTACGGTCCAGGGTAAAAATAACATTACCCTTGATGTCGTAAGGAGCATCCCATGCAAGGAAGGTTTCTTTGGTATCCTGTCGATTCCCGGAATTCAGAATGGCAGTCAACGCTTCGCTGGCAGAGGAGCTTTGGCCACGGGCCACCATGTACGAGGCCGAAACTTGACCTTGGAACCATTGCCCAATTCTCTTCAGGTAACCCAATTCTAAACCACGAATCCGAGCATAATCCGAATTAATTCTCAGAGTTCGGGTCACCTCCCTGCCCGTAAAATCTTTGATTTGGGTGGAAGCCGCCGAAATAAAATCATATTTATCTTTCCAATATGCAGTTACGGTAAGCGCATCGTTAGGCGTCAACTGAGTCCTCAATCCCAATTCGTAAGAAATATCCATTTCAGGATTCAAATCAGGATTCCCCACCCTGGCCAAAACCGACCGATCCTGGTACAAAGGATTCAAACCCTGGTACAACCAGCTTGGATGCGGCATCACCATCGCATGGTTGTAATTGAAATAGAGTACTTGGTTTTCTCGAATCGGGAAAGAAGCTGATAATTTGGGCAATAGCCTGGCCTTGGTCCGCATACCGAATACCGAGAATGTATGGTCTAAATAGTCCTTGCGGATTTCATCCCGTATTGGCGAACGAGGATCTCCAATAGCCTGGTCCACAAAGGTTCCAGGCATCCAATACTCCAACCGAAGTCCGGCCTCAGCAACCAAACCCAGATACTTAAGTTTGTTGGAGACAAAGAAGGCACCGCGCTTAGGCTGAACCCTCCAAACATCACTGTAATCTCCCAATCGAAAACTTTGGGAGAAAGTCCCATCGGCCAATGGAATGGGCGCTCCGATCCAAGGGCGAATAATATCTATCCACTGCAAATCCTGTTCCTTGAATTCAGTACCAAAAGTGAGGCGGTCACCCCGGGAATTGTAATAATAATTTCCACTCGCTTTGACCATGTATTCCAACACATAATGGTCATGCCATAAGGTTCCAATACCACCATTATTGTACAGTCCAGGACCAGGGTTCACAAAAACCTGGGAGTCAAGCGGATTAAAGTAGGTCACCGGAAAAGTAACAATTGAATTTGGATCAAATTCCGAATCCACCTCCTTGGGTCGCCAATCCCGCCCGTTAGCATCTGCACGTAATCGAACATAAAGCCGTGAAGCATTGACGGTATAGGAAAATTTCTTGGAGGTGGTATGGTTAAGTTGCAGACTTTCGAGGTTGGTATCGTGGGTATAGGTCAAGGCATTATCCGGTTGTAACGCAAATTCAAATTGATATCCAGGGAGGAAGGGAGCGTCGTTCCCTATAATCCTCAGCATGTTGACATCTTGGTTGATGGTCAACGAGCGCAGGTAGGTTCCGCTCAGTCTCAGGCCAGGATGAAATGCATAATCCAATTTGAGCATGCCGGCCCAACGATTATCCTGCATTGGAGAAAAACTATTGTTGGGGTACAAAGACGATTTGACCTGTTTGGCCGGGGTACGGAAATACTGATCGTCAAAACTTCCTTTGAAGGAGGAGAAAATCCTCAACGGTTGGGGGAACAGCCCTTTGAGGCTACCGCCAACCGTACCTTCCAACACTTGATTATTCCAAACAGACGACCAGGCATCGTTGAAGCCAAGCTGGTCCGAACGAGCGGCCAAGGAATAGGCCCAGCGATCACCACCAGAACGCGTCTTCGTGCGGACAATTCCCGCAGATCCATCCCCTTGCGTAACATCCCCACCTCCTGTGGCAATATCCATTCGGTCAATGGAATTGGTCCCTAAATCAATCCCAAAACCCGTGCCCGCCAAGGGATCCGTGGCCGATGCCCCGTCTATCACGAATGCTGTTTCGTAGGTTCTTCCTCCCCGAATGCTCAAACCTTCAGGATTAAGCATGACCCCTGCCTGGGTATTGAGCACGGATTGCACCGATCGCGTGGGTGCCGCTTCGATGCTCTCCTGTCCTACACGTTGTTCGGTTTTGGTTAGTTCAAGATCTATCAAAGGTTTGTCTCCCACCACCACCACTTCTTGGTCCATGGTCACGGCTGATCGTCTCAAGACAATATTTAGAGAGGTGGGCTTACCCCCGTCAATGCGTATCCCGGTGTATATTTTTTTTTCGTAACCTAAATAGGAGACCTCGACCTGGTATTGCCCTGCGGGAATCCTTGAAATAGTGTACAGACCGTCCAAATTAGATGAGCTCCCCAAGCTACTCCCCTTGATCACGACATTAACCCCAATCAAGGGAAGTTTATCCTCTGCATCCGTCACCTTACCGGACAGAGTTCCTGTTGAACCGGAATTTTGAGCCAATAGCAAAGAATCTACACCGCAGATTAAAGTCCATAGGACAAAGGCCAAGGTCACTTGCCGCATATTTTGCTTACAACCTCCCATAAAATCCAGGTTCAGCATCGGTAGCTAGAGTTCAGAAAGGTTGAGAAAGTTCATGCCGTAGCGAAAATCACCCAAGAGCCGTTGTTTGAAGCGCTCGTAAAGTTCGGGATTCAGCATCAAATCCGCTCCCTTGTCCCATTGTACCCATAGGCAACGCAATCCACCTGCTTGTTCCAAGAAACTTGCATAAGCCTGCTCGACCCCTACGAGGTATTCCGCCGTAATTTCTTGTTCGAATTCACGGCCTCTTTGGCGAATATTTCCCAAAAGCCTGCTGGCTGGACTGCTTAGATACACCCAAAGCTGCGGTTGGGGTAGTTGTTTGTTGATAATGGCAAATAATTCTTTGAAGAGGTTGGCCTCCTGAAGACGCAAAGTCTGGCTTGCAAAAATCAAGGACTTGTAAAAAGAATAATCCGCAACCATCCCCTCTTGCCGCCAATCGACCAAATCCATCTCAGCGAGCATTTGTCGATAACGCTCGGCCAAAAATGCAGTTTCGGTAGAAAAGGCATACCGATCAGGGTCTTTGTAGAAGGAAGGCAGAAAGGGATTATCCAAGAATTTTTCGAGAAGTAACGGCATGTTCCAATCTTGGGCAAGACGAGTTGCCAAGGTGGTTTTCCCTACCCCTATATTGCCTTCGATAACAATGTATTTCTTCATGCCTCCTACCTGAATATTCCCTTGAACCTCAATAAATTATTTCTTGTGGATTCAATTCAAATTCAACACGCCGCAAAGATCCAAGGTCCGGACATCGCTCCAGAAGGCTGGTCACCGTAATTTTTAACACAGGATGCAACCAATCTGGACGTATTTCAGCAAGCGGCTCCAAGACAAAACGCCTAAGGTGCAAGCGAGGGTGGGGAACCCTGAGCTGACCTTCCGAGGGAGCGACAGATTCAGACGGTAGAATTTCTTGGTCCACCCATAGCAAATCCAAATCAATGCAACGGTCTATTATTGTACCATCCTCAAGACGATCACGACCCATATGCTTTTCGACCCTCATCAAAATGGCCAACAAATCCTCTGCGGGCTTGTCGGAACGATACACTATCACCTGGTTCAGGTAATGGTTGGGCGATGAATATCCCCAAGGCTCGGATTCCCAAACGGAAGAGGCTGCAACAGGTTCACCCAGTACAGATTCGAGCCATTGGCAGGCTTGGAATAGCAATTCTGCCCGATTACCCAAATTAGACCCCAGACCTACCGCAAACTCTCGAGCGCTTACCTTCGTTAATTGCCTTTCCATCATAATTGGATCATTGAACTGGGTTATTTTTGGAGGTGAATTGGAACACGTTTAAATTCGACCCTAAATAAAGGCTCCACAACCTCCTTCAACCCTTTTTTATGAAATCATTTTTCAAAATTGTTTTGGCGACCATGCTTGGATTCCTGCTCACCCAAATGGTTTTAGTTGTTCTATTCATTGCCTTTATCGTAGGCCTTGCCATGTCCGGTTCGGATACGGAATCCAAAGAAATTGAGGCTCATTCCATTTTGCATCTCACTCTGGACCAACCCTTGGTCGAAAGAGGATCCAAAAACCCGTTCCAAAGTTTTGATTGGGCCAGTTTGGAGGATGATTCGGAAATGCCAGTTTCGAAGATGCTAGTTGTTCTCAAAGAAGCCGCCAAGGACCCCAATATCGACGGAGTCTTCTTGGACCTTAGCGGCATTGAGGGAGATTTGACCCAACAATCCAGGGTAAGGCGTGCCTTGGAGGACTTTAAGAGTAGCGGCAAATTTGTGATGGCTCATGCAGAAGCCTATACCCAAGGCACCCTCTTGATGGCCTCCACGGCGGAGCCCATCACCATGGCACCCCAAGGTATTGCCATGTTCAACGGATTGGCTTTGGAACCGGTCTTTCTCAAAGGGATGTTTGACAAGCTGGATATGGAAATTGACCTTATTCGGGTTGGCAAATACAAAAGTGCGGGCGAAATGTTAATCCGTGAAAACATGTCCGAAGAGAACCGTTACCAACAAAGTCATTTGTTGGAAGGTATTTACGACGAGATGCTTACTGGGTACAGTCGCAATTTAAACTTGACTAGTGATTCCTTGCGTAGGATAGCCAATTTGGCCTTGGTGCGCAATGCCCAAACCTCGGTGACTTACGGTTTGGTGGACAGCCTCATGTATCGCGATCAAGTATTGGAATGGCTCAGGCGCCGGACCAAAGCCAAAGCCATCGATAAACTGAACCTTGTGACGGCTTCAGAATATTTTGCGTCATTGGAGGAGCGTGTACGGGAAACCTTGCCTGGCATGCCGGCTGGCAGTGAAGAGGCCCAGGACCGTATCGCTGTGGTGTATGCCGAAGGGGATATCGTAAGCGGACAAGGTGCCGAAGATGAAATGGGCGCCGATCGGATTTGCGATGCACTTCGTAAGGCACGTTTGGACAAGAAAATCAAAGCCGTGGTGTTGCGCATTAACTCCCCTGGAGGATCCGCCCTTGCCTCTGACCTGATTTGGAGAGAAACCAAAATGATACGGCAGGTGGGGAAACCCCTGGTAGTCTCCATGGGCGGTGTTGCTGCCTCCGGGGGCTACTATGTAGCTGCTGCTGCGGATAGCATTTTTGCTGCACCAACCACCATCACAGGATCTATTGGCGTCTTTGGCCTCGCTCCTTATGTGGGTGATTTCATGCGGAACAAATTAGGGATTACGGTGGACAGGGTCACCACAGGACCCTATGGTGATCTCATGTCCCTGTCCCGTCGCATGCGTACCGATGAACGTGCTATCGTTCAAGAAGGGGTTAATGAAATCTACGAAACCTTTGTGGGCATTGTCTCTGAAGGCAGGCGTTCGGCAGGACAATCCCTAAGCCGCGATTCGGTGCATGCTTTGGCGCAAGGACGTGTCTATACGGGGCGTCAAGCCATGGCCTTGGGATTGGTCGATCGCATGGGTGATTTGGATGATGCGATTGAATGCGCTGCGAAATTGGCCAAAGTCCAGAAGTTCCGCCTAAGAGAATTGCCCGATCAGGATGATCCTTTCGAAAAGATTTTTGGTCAGATGACTGCAGCCTATAGCCGACACCGCTTACAAAGCGAGTTGGGACCTCTGTACGCTCCCTACACCAAAGTAAAACATTGGGTTGAAAACCCCGGTATTCAAGCCCGAATGGAAATCAATCCCCTTGTAGGCTTCTAAACAGGTCTGCCCACCCCTACCCTAATCCCATTGAAGCTCCCCGATCGCCTAAGCCAAAATGGGATCAGGATAGGCTTGATTCGACTAAGTTCTATAGGCGACGTGGTCTTGTGCACCCCCGTTATCCGGTGGTTGCATCATCAATTCCCCCAAGCGGAATTGCACTTTGTGACCAAAGCCGCTATGGCTCCTGTGTTGCAACATCATGCGCATTTGTCTCAATTACATATCCTTAAGGAACATAACGAAAAGGAACTTTTGGATGAACTCCAAGCCTTACGGTTTGATGCCCTGATCGATCTTCATTCCAATTGGCGAACTCTACGATGGAAATTTCATCTCGCCCCACCAGGATCCGGAATTCCATTCCTTCGATTTTCCAAGAACAATATACAGAAGTGGTGGATAGTGCAATCCAAAAAGAAACCAACCCAATACCTGCACACCGTCCAAAAATATGCAGTGATGCTGCATGGATGGGGTATTGTTGAGGATGGACTGGGCCTTGATTGGTTCTTTGATCCTAGTCTAGTTAATTCGCTGAATGGCGGCTCATTCTTGAAACGTGAAACCGGATGGGATCCATCGCAGCGAGTATACGCCTTGGCTTTGGGCTCCCAACATGCCACCAAATGCCTTCCCAAAGAAAAACTTATCGCTTTGTGTAGGCTGTTGGACGGCCCTGTGCTTTTGTTGGGAGGGCCACAGGACAAGGCCCTGGCGGAGGAAATTATTGCCTCTATGGATCGCAAGGATATAGCCCACGGTTGCGGTCGATGGAATTTGCAAGAATCGGCCAAAGCCCTGTCGGAATGTGCATGCCTAATCACACCGGACACCGGACTTATGCATATCGGGGCTGCGCTGGGGATTAAACTCTTTGTGATTTGGGGAAATACTCTACCTGAATTCGGCATGCATCCTTGGCTACCCCACATGAGCAACCAAGGTTTGCCCGAACATTTCGAGGTAGACGTATCGTGCAGACCCTGCAGCAAACTAGGTTATTCAAAATGTCCTCGTGGTCATTTTGAATGCATGATAAAGCAGGATATTTCTCGAATCGCTCAAGCCGTCTCGGGCTATCGTCTATCAAGTCAACCAACTCACAATAGCTTTCGCCTGTGATTACCAATATTTTATGATTTCCGAAACCGATCTAATTGTCAATGCCGACGGCTCCGTCTATCATTTGGGCATACGCTCCGAGCATCTCGCAAATACTGTATTACTCGTTGGGGACCCTGAACGAGTTCCACAGGTATCCCAACATTGGGACGAAATTGAATTTCGCCAGAACCGTCGTGAATTTGTTACCCATACCGGGATCTATCAAGGCCAGCGTATCACGGTAATGAGCACTGGAATTGGAACTGACAATATTGATATTGTTCTGCACGAGTTGGATGCCCTTTGCAAAATCAACCTTGCAACCAGGACTCTTATGGAGCAACCACGAACTTTAATCTTGGTGCGAATAGGCACTGCAGGATGCCTTCAACCCGATCGATCTGAAGGAGGCTTTTTGGTGAGCCATGCTGCAATCGCTTTTGATGGACTGCTACAACATTACAGGTTTCCCCTCAGTGATTTTGAAACCCAACTTGCCGAGGCCGCCTGCAACCACCTCTACGGAGAACAAGCTCCCGCAGCCCCTACAGCAGTTTTAGCAGACCATCAACTCTTGGAACATTTTCGGGCATGCGGCTTTGATGAAGGTTTGAATTGGACTTGCTCAGGCTTTTACGGGCCTCAAGGGAGAAATCTCTTTGGACGATCCATCTATCCTAATTTGTTGGAGCAAGCCATTTCCTTTCGCTTTACCTACGAACAAGAACTGCACCAAATCACCCATTTGGAAATGGAAACCTCCGGTATCTACGGGTTAAGTCGCATGATGGGTCATCAAGCCATTTCTGTATCTGCCCTCTTGGCGCACCGATACCATCAACGCTTCGTGAAGAATCCCCATGAAATTATGGACGGCTGCATCGTTCAAGTTCTAAGTACTCTCCAAAAGCTCAACAAACGGAATTAATTCTATTGTTGGCGCGATCACCCATCACCGAGACCACCTCAGGGGGTAACCGCTATTCTCAAAACATCTTAGCGTCGGGCATGACCACTCTGCATCCCTTCGAGATGGGTGGTATCGTTGGCCTGAACTACCTTGTAAAAATCCCCAACCCGCAACATGACATACAAGCACAGGTTGGAATGATCAAAATCATCCATCGACGAAGACGGCTTACCTGTTAGAAGACAAAGTAACAAACGCAAGGCTCTACCATGTAGGCAAATTAAAGGACGTTGGTAAACACCTTGTCGAAGTTCATCCACTACGGGTTGCATTCTTGCCGCTACCATGGCTGGAGAATCCCCGCCCGGAGGTGCTGCATGCTCGTTGCCCGCTTTCCAATCCTCCACCAATTTTCGGTAAACTTCATCAAAAGTATCAAAAGACTTGCCCTCAAAAATCCCCCAGTTGAATTCGTTGATTCCAACGCGCTCATTCAGTGTAATTCCTTGATAGAATGTATCTTGCAGGAAAGGCTCCAGCGTTTGACGACTACGCTGCAACGCTGAACAATAGAAAGCATCGAAGGGTTCTCCAGCATAATGCCTATGGAATGCCAAGGCCTGCGCCATCCCTGTTTGGTTCAAGGAGGTATCATGCCCACTGCCTTGCACTTTATCCTGAAGGTTAAAGTCAGTTTGACCATGTCGTAACAAATAAAGAAGTTGGCTCATAGGGTAAAGGCTTGATCAAGTCATTTCGGGTTGAAGATAGCGGGTAAATTTTCCATAATAATCAGAGAACAGTGGGTGGAGGCTGACGCCATCGATCAAGAACGGCTGCAAAATCAGCTGGATAATCGGCTTCAAAATACAAAAATCGTCCATCATCCGGGTGTAGAAAACCTAAGGTTTTGGCATGCAAGGCCATTCTTGGCATAATTTCCATACAATCCGCGACGAATTTCAGGTAAGCTCCTTGATTTCCACCCTTAAGGATTTTGTCTCCGCCGTAAATTACGTCGTTGAAAATTGGATGCCCGTGCATGGAGGTGTGTACCCGAATTTGATGGGTTCGGCCTGTCTCTAGGCGGTATTCCATTAAACTTACCGGACCCAAGGCCTCCAATCGCTTAAAATGCGTCACTGCCGCTTTACCCTTGCTACCGTCTGCATAGCCCTTCATTCGTTGACGATCACGAGGATCCCGGTCAATATGGGCGCGGTAAATGCCTTCCTCCTCAGGGCAACCCCAAACCAGCGCCCTGTAGCTGCGTTGTATGCTATGATCAAAAAACTGTTTGGCCAAATGTGTCATCGCCCAATCTGTTTTGGCAATGACCAAGAGCCCAGAAGTGTCTTTGTCGATGCGATGAACCAGGCCCGGACGAATTTCAGCCCCTTTAGCCAAGGCCTTGGTTGTATGCCGGGCAAGAGCTTTGGATGACTCAACTTCTTGAAGCCCTTCGTTCGATGAATGTTCCGCAGGATAGCGACTCAAAGGAAGTTGTGCCAGATAATGCACCAAGGCATTGACCAAGGTGCCGCTATGATGACCATGACCCGGGTGGACCACCATTCCCGGCGGTTTCTGCAAAATCAAAAGAGTATCATCTTCATAGTCAATCTGAAGCGGAATATCCTCTGGAGCAATGCCTTTCTCCCGCGGTGGGTGCGATAAGACCAGTTGAAGAAGATCTCCGGGTTTAACCTTGTAGCTTGCTTTGACGGACGCACCATTGACCAATAAGGAACCCGCCTTGATTGCATTCTGAATACGATTGCGAGAAACATGGGCCATGCGGATATCCAAGAAGCGATCAATCCGCAATGGGCTCTGCCCTCCATCGACGCACAGACGGTAATGTTCGTACAGATCGTCTTGTTGACCATCATCCTCCATCAAAGAGGCTTGTCCTTGTTCCTCCATCTTATTCATTCATCACATAATTCACATAGGCTTTCCATTCCCAGCGCAACGCGCCATCTTCGCTCATTTCCCAGCCATTGGGCCTCGATGGCAATGGACAACCCACAACTCTTCCGTGATGGCAAATCACCGGCCAAGTATCTTTGAAGGGTCTTTCCACACGATTTTCCTGCAAAAGATCCGAAACCAATTTGCGATGACCTTGGGACAGGGTAAAACGATCTCCAGCCTCCCAAGGCCGAAGGTGCCAACCTTGTTCTACCCAGAAACCCCAATCCGATGCAGGTTCAGACTCGTTTTGGAGTGTGAATTGATGCCCTATCTTCACGTAGGCCTGCCAAACTGTGCGCTGCGCTGCCTTCCATGCCACCCTATTTTCAGAAGAATCATCCGTGGCCTTGCCTTGGAGTTCCGAGCCTTTACTTTTTTGAAGCCATTGAACTTCCGACGGGACATTCTCAAAATAACACAATGCATTTCTTTGACGAAAGACTTGCCCTTTCCCGCAATATAACATCTTCCCTACTGGTAATTCCCAAGCATGTTCAAGAGAATTTTCCTGGCTGTAATTGGCGCCCATTGATCTCCATAAATTGCCCGCATATGCTGATCCATATTCAAGCTCGCTGCTGCCTTGTCGAAGGCGCACCACCTTACCCCAACAAGGGTCCTGGATACGATCGACGTAGGGCTCCAACATTGTTTTGGAAAATTCAGCCACCAAGTTTTGGCTCTCTTGAATATGGCGACTAGCGCGAAGACAGCTCTGAATCCAGCCCGGAAAGCGAGCCTGGAACAAGGGAGCCAAGTGAATCCGCAAATAATTGCGATCGTACGCTGACGAATCATTGCTCGCATCATGCCTGTATCGCATAGCTTTGGCCTGGGCGTAGGCTTCCAGTTCCGAAGGCATGACCTCCAGCCATGGTCGCCATAATTCCAAATTGGATTGCAATCCGCTCAGCCGTTTAATGTTACGACCCTTGAGCAGTGCAAGAAGTACGGTTTCGGCCTGATCCATGGCATGATGAGCCGTGGCCACAATTGCCGATGCATACCTCCCTCCTGGGGCGGACAATTCGTGTAATGCATCGTATCGAAAACGACGTGCCGCATCCTGCAGGTTTAATCCTTGGCGATGAAGTTCCTCTTTCCAATCCTTGGGAACCATGATCGACTCCAGGACCAAATCGTGTTGAGAGGCAAGTTCGGCCACCAATTGCGCGTCCATATTGGAATCCTCACCCCTAAGCAGGTAATTGCTATGAAACAAGACCGGGCGTATCCCCACCTCAAGCATCGCATGCAGTAAGGCCACGGAATCCCGGCCTCCACTAATGCTTAACAATACCGGACGGCGAAGCGGCCATTCCCCCATGGCATGGAGTTGACTGCGGAGACGTTCGGCGAGAAAATGCAAAGGTTTAATTCATGCGATCCAAAACCCCCATGACATCGCGCACGGCGAGGGCTGAATCGTTGACTAAGGCCATTTCGGCTTCGTTCAGATGCAGTTCAATGATCTCTTCGATGCCACGACGACCCAATTTGACCGGCGCCCCCATGTAAATATCCTTCAAACCGTATTGACCTGTTAACCAAGCACAAACGGGGACAATGCGTTTCTGATCCCTGACTATAGCCTCCACCATCTGCGCTGCTGCAGCGCCCGGTGCATACCATGCCGAGGTCCCCAAAAGATTAACAATTTCGCCACCACCCTTCTTGGTTCTATCGATAATGGCCTCCAATCGTTCCTGTGCTATTAGTTCCGTAACGGGAATACCGCCAACGGTGGTATAACGAGGCAGCGGCACCATGGTGTCGCCGTGAC
>SYHX01000037.1 GCA_005799025.1 Bacteroidota bacterium
CATGCAAAGTAGCTCCTGTTGAACTTATTCCACCCACAGAATCTGTAGATACCGTAGGTGCATTTATACACTGGGTCTGTCCCATTACAGGAATGTGAACAAGGTTCCCTAAACCTACCAAGCCAAATAAAATAATTACATTCTTCATTTTCTTCAAATTTTTTCGAAATTTTTTCGAAAGATAGTCACTACCCCCCCCCTTTTAGAAGATTTTTTTCAACTGAGTTCAACTAATAAGTGCAATTTATGAAAAAAAACTGCAAAAAGACCTTTGGAGGCCTTTTCTGCCGTTTGATTTTTTGACCAAATCAAACGACCTGCGATGTCCCGTACTTCGACGGTCCATCGTCCTGCTGATGGCCAACTTATATGAAAATTCGTGCTGGATTGAAACGGATTGGGATACGCCAAAACTTGCCAAGAATCGAGTCCTTTTAGTGGATGACTGGGCAGTAGCCCTACCCACCGACAGAATTAACATCACCCACAGGGACACCCTTAGCCGGCTCAGAGTCAGCGCCATTGCCGTAGCAGAGATTAGGCCCTGACAAGAAGGCAGGCTAAGCGGTAGCCCACCATAGAGCCCTAAGTGACCCAAGACCCTTGGATTGGAAATAGATTGGTTTATTTTCACAAGATAGGGAGTTACAAATTATTTAGCTAAAGATTAACCACAACCCATAACTCAAACCACCCACCTCCACCATAATTCATCCTCCGATAGCTGTGAAACCCTTTGCCGACTTTCAAGCCTTGAGGCAAATCAACGTATCCAGGCTATAATCCCACAAGGTCAGAACCCAACCTAACGCCAATTCCCCCAGGGCCTTGAGGGGTCGCCATGTCCAGAAGGCATACCCGGTATCATCCCCGGAGCCTGTGAGGATTCAGCGGGGTTATCGCGGGGCGGGCGTCCAAAATTCCGGAAATTATAGGTGAATGTCAGCATCACAAACTGCCCTAGGGCTGTGTTACGATTATCCTCCAAATAAACTTCGTTAATTATTCGATTCACGGAACGATTCTGTCCCAACACATCAAAAATCGAAATTCGTATTTCCCCCAAACGGTTAGGCAATACTTTGGCTGCCAAAGACATATTCAACAGATGCACCGAAGCGTTGAAGCTTTGGTCTAAACCGCCGAAGTAGGTCCAAGAATAATCGCTCCCCAAAATCCAACGCTTGAGGTGGGTGTATTGAGCCCGAGCATTGGCGGTATGCGTCCAGTACACCGACCATGGGCCCTGGTTACGGAAGCGATTCCAGCCCATATTCAACGAGATGTTATAATCCAATTGCTCCAATTGGGAACTACTCAGACCCCATTGACCGCTCAGCGATTGGGTCACCACCGATGAGTTCACATTGTTGTTACAAACGGGTTGACGTTGCAAGGACCCCATTAAGGTCCAGTTCAAATTGGACTTGATGCCTGTCACCGGATGCGCATAGGTTCCGTAGAAGCGCAATGCAGGCATCCTGCCCAGATTGGCGGGCCTGCTCAATTGACTTCCACGAGCCAAGCCCTTGCCCTGAAGGGTACTGCCTTGGCCTGTACCGCCCAGATTCTTCCAATCCACCCCATAAAGCCCTGATCCACCCCAGGCCTGCCACCATTGGCTCATGAGGTTGGTATCTGCCGGCACCACCAGGGTTTCGTTGCCCATAACATTCTCGGTGATGGATCCCGATGCAAACACAAAACAGGATTTGCCCTGGGCCGCCTGGGTCCAACGCCAGCGCCCTCCCACCGTATGGCTAATGGCCTGGTCAAGGTTGGGATTCCCAAGAACCAAGGCCAGGGGATTGGAAATATCCAACACCTTCTGCATTTGCTGAGCCGAGGGCAATTGCGTGGAAGACCGGTAGAAGACCCTGTACTGACTGCTGCGGTTGGGGCTGAACCTCCAAGAGGCATTGGGAAGCCAGGCCCTGAAGGCCAGAGGACTTGCCTCCACCATAGTCTGCATATCGGTGAGAACCCTGTTGGTCAAGGTATAATCTTGGCGCTGTACACCGAGTGTCCATTCTTGCACCTCATCCCCCAGGCGGTAGCGAATGCCGTACTGGGCTCCCCACAGCTGTTGTTCCATGTCTTGGCTTAACAAAGGCTTGATCGCTAGACTATTTGTTGCAACAACATCCTGGCCTACCGTTTGGCTTTGCCATAAGGGAGCCAGGTTGAATTCCAACAAGGAAGCCCGCCCAAGGGGCTCGATGAAATTCAAATCCACGCGGCTTCTTAACAAATTTTTGCTTTGGTTCAACGTCTGCTCGGTGGTATCGGCTCGTTGCCACCATTGAATAGGCATCACGGGCGAAGGGCCTACGGCAAGAATCAAAGAGTTTTGGTCACGCGGTGTGCTTTGATCCTGAAAGTCCATGGCCCAATTGATCGAATAATTCCGCCTTGCTTTGGCCAATCGATGACGAAACAACAGATCCAATCCCCCTTGCCATTGCCTGTTTTCGGTACGGCTTTGCAAACGGTTCTCAGAAAGTTTCATGGTGGTATCCGCCGCCAAATATTTCCAAGCAGAATCCGAGACGGTCATCGAGGATGAAAGGGTCAAACGCTTGCTCCGGGTTATGCGTGGGGTAATAATCAAGGCCCTGTTGCTGTCAGGATTCCAATCCAACCTAGCGGTCCATCGTTGTTGATTGGACCTTTGAACTTGCCTGCTGCTGTCGGCTTGGGCCAAACCGCTAACATTCAGCCACGTCCGACGAGCCGAGGCATTTTGTTCGTTCACGGTGGAATTCCCCACCAAGGCCGATGAAATTTTCCAGCCCCCCTTCCATGCGTCGCTGTAATTCAGTGCCAAGGATTGTGTTGCCGTTAAGCCTCTTTGGGTGGGGTTGTTTAGCCCCATATCGATGCCCGATGGCATTCCGCCTCCACTGCCTCCACCAGCGCCTCCGGAACCTCCCCGGCCCATCATCCGCATGCCGCCCATTCCTCCGCCCATGCCCCCGGCAGCTCCGAGCAGTCCCGAAATCTCAGCACTGGAAAAATTCTGCTGATTGATATTGTTCGCGAGCAAGGCGGCACTGATTCGACGCTTGCCCTTGAACCAAGATGTGTTACCACCGCTCATGTACCGAGCCCCTTCGGAAGGGAGCAGGGGCTGAAAGGTCTGACCGTAAGCGTTGAAGGGCAAGGCCCGGAATAGCTCCTCCCCCTGGACTTGCTCTGGATCACTCAAAGCCCCCATGCCCCCGTACACTTTGCCGAAACGGCTGTTGTTCAAACCAGTACGTGTTATCAAATTAAGGGTTTTCTCGGTATTGCCATCGTTGATCCCGCTGAACTGAGCCTGATCGCTGAGGCGGTCGATCAGTTGGACCTTGTCGATTGCATCGGCCGGGAGGTTACGCAATGCCGCGGTGGCATCGTTGCCGTAATATTCCTGACCATCCAGGAGGACGCGACGGATCTCCTCGCCTTGGGCCTTGAGGGTCCCGTTCTCCACGGTGATCCCGGGCATTTTACGAATCAGTTGTTCAGCATCCGCATCCGGGGTCGTCTTGTACCCGGAGGCATTAATCTCCGTGGTATCGCCTCGCTGTTCGATGCGTTTGGCCTGGGCCTCGATGCCTACCGAACC
>SYHX01000038.1 GCA_005799025.1 Bacteroidota bacterium
AGTACGAAGAGCTGAACATGGCTATTCGGGCTTTTCAGTCCTTCACGATGTTGGCCCGTTTGTCCAAAGTACCCGTAATTGTCGCTCCCAAAGGTCTGACCTTGGGCGGTGGTTGTGAATTGTCCATGCATGCCGACGGAATCCAAGCCGCTGCCGAATCCTATGTCGGTTTGGTCGAAGTCGGGGTCGGGGTCATCCCGGGAGGCGGCGGGACCAAAGAATTTGCCGTTCGTCTGTCCGATCGTTATCGCCAAGGCGATGTGGAGTACAATGCCCTTAGCCAAGTCTACATGAATATCGCCACTGCCAAAGTGGCGACCTCGGCCATGGAAGCCAAGGCTATTGGGATTTTTCGGGATAGCGATCGAATTTCATTGTTTGAAGCGCAACGCATAGCCCAAGCCCGGGATTGGGTTTTGGAATTGGCCCAAGCCGGTTATACACCACCCACCCTGCGTCAGGATGTCCGTGTTCCTGGCAAAGCCGGCATGGCTCTATTGTTAGCCGGCGTTAACGGCATGCATATGGGGCAATACATTTCGGACCATGATCGACTGATCGCAACCAAGCTCGCCTATGTTCTTTGTGGGGGAGATTTATCGTATCCCCAGCTCGTTTCGGAACAATACTTGTTGGATTTGGAGCGCGAAGCCTTCCTCTCTCTGTGCGGAGAGCGCAAGACCTTGGAGCGCATCCAACATATGCTCAAAACCGGCAAAGCCCTGCGCAATTAATGGACCTCATCTCATAACCTATGAACGCCTACATTATAGCCGGACTTCGCTCGGCAATTACCAAAGCCCCCAAAGGAGGATTTCGATTTACGCGACCTGATGATCTAGCCGCTGAGGTTATACGCCAAATCTTGGCTAGCCTACCTCATTTGGATCCCCACCGAATTGATGAATTAATCGTGGGGAACGCTGTGCCAGAAGCCGAACAAGGCATGCAAATGGGGCGCATCATCTCTCTACTGGCCCTTCCCAAAGAAGTACCTGGCATGGTGGTGAACCGATATTGCGGTTCAGGGTTGGAAAGTATCGCTATTGCGGCCCAAAGAATTCATAGCGGGATGGCCGATTTGATTTTGGCCGGAGGGACTGAGTCCATGTCCTTGGTTCCCGTTATGGGATGGAAAACGGCCCTCAATTATACCATTGCCAGCACCCACGGCGACTATTATACCTCTATGGGACTGACTGCCGAAATGGTGGCTCGAGAATACCAGATTTCCCGGGAAGACCAGGATGCCTTTGCCTTGGCATCCCATACCAAAGCGATTGCGGCCTTGGATAATGGTCGCTTTAAAGCCCAGATTGCACCCGTGGTGGTGGAGGAGGTTTATGTGGATGAGCGGATGAAAAAACAAAAAAGAAGCCACATCATCGATACCGATGAAGGACCGCGTCGGGATACCTCGCTGGAGGCGTTGGGGAAACTCAAACCGGTTTTTTCCCAAGGGGGAACCGTCACCGCCGGGAATTCATCCCAAACCTCCGATGGAGCCGCTTTTGTGCTGGTCGCCTCCGAAAAAATGGTGCGTGAATTGGGGGTTGAACCGCTTGGACGCATGGTGTCCTACGCGACCCGGGGTGTGGAACCCCGAATAATGGGGATTGGACCGGTGGCGGCTGTTCCTTTGGCTTTGGCCAAGGCCGGACTGCGTCTCCAAGACCTGGAACAAATTGAATTGAACGAAGCCTTTGCCGCCCAATCCCTGGCTGTCATTAGACAATTGGATTTGAATCCTGATTTAGTGAATTTTAACGGTGGTGCCATAGCGTTGGGTCATCCATTGGGCTGTTCCGGCGCCAAACTCAGTTTGCAACTCCTGCATGAAATGCTTCAACGAGGTCAGCGCTACGGCATGGTCACCGCCTGCGTTGGCGGTGGGCAAGGCGTTGCGGGAATCTTTGAAACGTATCCTTCCTAAAACCTATTGTTATGGATTCCAAAACTTACCGCCGTGGTGGACATTTTTTAGTCTACGATCCCCTTCCCGAAGAAATCTTTATTCGCGAAGATTTTGGCGAGGACCAAAAAATGATGTTTCAGGCTGCTGCCGACTTTATGAAAACCGAAGTTGAGCCGCATTTGCATCGTTTTGAACAGGGCGATTACCCCTTGGTCGAAGAACTTATGCACAAAGCCGGCCAATTGGGTCTCCTGGGCCTTTCGGTGCCCGAGGCCTATGGTGGCTTGGGCATGGGTTTTAATGTATCGATGCTGATTTGCGAAGAAATTTCCAGCATGACCGGATCCTTGGCAACTGCCTTTGGTGCCCATACCGGTATAGGGACATTACCCATACAGTATTACGGATCAGCAGCCATCAAAGAACGATTTTTGGGAAAGATTGCATCGGGGGAATGGATCTCGTCCTACAACCTCACCGAGCCTGGTGCGGGTTCCGACGCCAATTCAGGAAAAACAACGGCCGCACTTACGTCGGATGGACAACATTACGAGATTACGGGCCAAAAAATATGGATTTCAAATGCCGGATTTGCGCAAGTCTTTATTGTTTTTGCCCGCATCGAAAACGACAAAAACATCTCCTGTTTTGTCTTTCACCGGGATGATGTACAGGGCTTGACGATGAATGCCGAGGAACACAAAATGGGCATCAAATCCTCTTCAACCCGTCAGGTTTTTTACGATAAGGTTCAAGTTCCGGTGGATTCCATGTTGGGGCAGCGTGGGGACGGTTTCAAAATCGCTGTCAATGTGCTCAATGCCGGGCGTATCAAATTAGCGGCCGCCACCAACGGTGCTGCCTTCAAGGTGATAGGCTTAATGAGTCGCTATGCGAATGAGCGGCATCAATTTGGCAAGTCCATTGGTGCCTTTGGCGCCATCCAAGAAAAAATAGCCCGCTGTGCCGCGCTGGTTTATGCTACCGATGCCGCCTTGTACCGGGCAGGGGATGCGATTGAAAAACTCCAAAATGCCCTTATGGCGGAAGGCAAATCGGAAGCCGAAGCCAAACTCAAAGGCCTTGAAGAATTTGCGGTGGAATGCGCCATTCTCAAGGTTTACGGATCCGAGGTGATGGCCATGGTGGCAGACGAAGGCGTTCAAATCTATGGAGGCATGGGCTACTCGGCCGATGCACCCATGGAGGCTGCCTACCGAGATGCACGAATTTCCAGAATCTACGAGGGCACTAACGAGATCAACCGCATGCTCATTGTCGATATGATGTTACGAAAAGCCCTCAAAGGCCATGTGGATCTTTTGGGTCCAGCCCGTCGAGTCGCCGGTGAATTGATGGAGATTCCGGACTTTGGGGCTGAAGAACCCACCGATTACTTGGCTCCCGAAGCCAAGGTGCTTAAGCAACTCAAAAAAGCCGGATTGCTGGTCGCTGGAGCTGCCGTCCAACATTACGGTACGGCTTTGGCCGAGGAACAAGAGGCCCTGATGCGTATGGCGGATATGGCCATGGAGGTTTATGTCCTGGAATCCGCGCTGCTCAAAACCCTTAAGCTCCAATCAGGTTTTGACCCCAAAGAGCGGGAAATTCGTTTAGCCTTGGTCAAACTCCAGGCCTATCACGCCGCAGAACAATGCATGAAGGCTGGGAAAGAAGTTATATCGGCCCTTCCCGAAAATGATGAACAACGCATGATGCTCATGGGACTACGACGCTTCACCAAGACTATAGGCTACGATATCAAATCCCTGCGACGTTTGGTTGCTCGCCATGTTTTGGAAAAGAACGCCTATCCATTCTAGGAACTGATGTCCCATCTGGCCTTCTTTGCCCTTAATTTTGAATCAAAATAAAATTATGCATTTCAAATTAGCGGTTATATTCACATTGCTTACATTACTTTGGACAGGGTATATTGTGGCATCCAGTATCATGGCGCCCAACCGATTAGACTATATCGATATGCTACTTTTGTGCGGATTAATTGCAGCAATGGCCTATTTTGCAACCCAAGGTGCCTACAAAGACATTGACCAAGAGCGTAACGGCCGATAGGATTCATGGCTTGTTAAGCGGCCGTTCTTTAAGAGTCACTCCTTTTCGAAAGGACCTGCTTAGCATACTTTTGGAATCATCCAGCGCCTTGAGCCAAGCTCAACTTTTGGATCTTTTAGGTCCATTTGCCGATCGGGTGACCCTTTACCGAAATCTTCAAACCCTCATGGAGGGTGGATTAATCCACGAGGTTGTGGTTTCCAATCAATCCGTTTGTTACGCAATATGCCCTGAACATTGCGAATCCGGCGATCACCGGCACCAACATTTACATTTTCACTGCCTTATTTGCCACAAAATCCTGTGTTTGGATACGTTGGATTCCCCGCCTTTGCCCAAAACCCCCAAAGGGTACAAAATTTTGGAATGGCAAACGGAGGTCAAGGGGTACTGTGCAAATTGCTCCAAGCAAAGCGCCTAGGCCAGCCGTTTGATGGTAGACCTTACCGTCCTTGACAAGTCTGAATGGGAACTAAATTCCTCTGGAGGAATCCCAACCCTCGAGATACTCAGCCACACGCTTCACAAACATTCCACCGAGGGCCCCGTCAACCACGCGGTGATCATAAGAATGAGATAGAAACATCATATACCGTATTCCGATAAAATCTCCTTGCGGAGTTTCAATAACGGCCGGCCTTTTGCGAATCGCACCGACAGCAAGAATAGCAACCTGAGGCTGGGCGATTATGGGTGTTCCCATAACATTTCCAAAAGTTCCTACATTGGAGAGGGTGAAGGTTCCCCCTTGTATTTCCTCTGGTCGAAGTTTGCCCATCCGTGCACGGCTTGCCAAATCATTCACACGCTTGGTAATTCCAACGAGGTTGAGTTGATCTGCATTCTGTATGACAGGAACAATTAAATTTCCACTTGGCAAAGCGGCGGCCATCCCAATATGGATTTCTTTGTGCTTTAGGATACGGGTGCCGTCCACGGATACATTGATCATAGGGAAATCCTGAATAGCCTTGACTACGGCCTCTACAAACATGGGCGTGAAGGTGAGTTTCTCATTAAATCGCTTCTCAAACTCCCCCTTATGCTCTTCACGCCAATAATGCAAGTTGGTTACATCGGCCTCCACAAATGAGGTCACATGGGCTGATGTACGCTTGGAAGCCAGCATATTTTCAGCAATCAACTTACGCATCCTATCCATTTCGATGATTTCCACAGATCCGGACGTTACCACCCCATGGAGTTCGATACCCGTATCTTCCATGATAGGTTTGGCTTTCGAAACCATCACCGTAGGTTCATTCAAAGGCTCCAATTCGTTTACGGGTGATGGAGACAACTGAACCGGATGAGCTACTGCTTCGGGACTATAAGACCCATGGGATTTACCAGAGGCCAAATAGTTCATCAAATCCTTTTTGGTCAAGCGTCCACCATCCCCTGATCCCGGTATTCTCTCCAATTCTGACATTGGGATACGCTCCTGGTTAGCAATATTCAGGACCAAAGGGGAATAAAAGCGACCTGTGGTGGCAGTGGGTGTACTCAAAGGTGTTGCAGCTAGGCCTGTATGAAGAACGCGGTGTAACTCCTCTCCTTCTCTCCCTAAAGGCTCAAGACTCGTAGGCTGAACTAAAGAGTTTGCCTGGTTGGGCATTGGAGCCTTCTCTGAGCCTCCTTGCTCCTGAGTTTCCAAAACGGCCAAAACGGCACCTACTTTCACCACAGCACCTTCGGCATGAAGCAACTGAACCAAGGTTCCCCCTACTGGGGTTGGCACCTCCGAATCTACCTTGTCCGTGGCAATTTCCAAAACAGCTTCGTCTTTGGCCACCAAATCCCCGTCTTGCTTGAGCCATTTCAGGACCGTAGCCTCGGTGATGCTTTCACCCATTTTGGGCATTGTCAATTCAAATCTCGCCATGTTTCAAAATTAAGGATAAACCATTCGAATGGACTCTTAAGATTCGGGAATGGGACTCATGAATCCATCACGGGTTGGTCAATCAAAACCCTCCACAGGAGGAACATCGCTGTCATCACAGCGCGTTCAATAACCAATTCACGTCCAGCACCCAAAGAACGATGATAGGCATAGGTTCCTTGAGGGCCTTGGATACCGAAGCAAACCAGCCCGACCGGTTTATCAACAGACCCTCCCGACGGACCAGCTATCCCACTGATCGCTACGGCATAGTCCGTCCCGTAACGCAAGGCTGCACCTTGGGCCATAGCGGCAACAACCTCAGTAGAGACCGCCCCTTGCGCTATAATGACCTCTTCTTTGACCCCAAGAAAATTGACCTTGAGCTCGTTGGTATAAGCGACAACACCACCAAACACATAATCCGAAGCACCAGCCACACGCACCAATCTAGCAGTCAACGCGCCTCCGGTACAGCTTTCTGCAAAGAAAATCTTTTGAGATTTTCGCTTCAATATCAATCCGATACATTCTTCCAGTGAAAGTTCATTTTCTCCATAGACATAGCCTTCCAAAAGATCTTTGATTTCTTGAGCCGCTAATTGAACTCGGCCTTGAATGGCAGCAAGAACGAAATCAAGACTTTCATCGCATTCATTGGCATACAGGCTGAGCCTTAGCCGAACAAGACCTGGTCTTGGCAAATAAGCCAAGCGTATGCCTTCGGGCCTCCATTTGGTTTCCCATGCTTTCAGGATACGCGCGATGGAGGACTCGACCAAACCGGCAACCATCAGGGTATGATGAACCATGGGCCTCAACAATCCTGTTGTTTTCAGGTAAGGGATAAGCTCTTGGTCCACAATATGCTTGAACTCGTAAGGAACCCCAGGCAATGCAGCGACATGGACCCCGTGGTGCAACCATAACATGCCTTGGGCCGTTCCCAAAGGGTTATTGAGCAAGGTGCAATTATCCGGTAAATCGGCTTGAGCCAAGTTCATTGGACCCGGTTCCAGCCCCCTTGCTTCAAACCATGTCTTAATAGCATTTTCTACCTTTTGATTACGCACCAAGTGACCACCCAAAGCTTTGGTTAGCAGGGGCTTGGTTAAATCATCCGAAGTAGGGCCCAGACCCCCGCTGAAAACAATCAAATCGGCTTTGGACATCGCAAGGTGGAGGACTTCCAGTATCTCTTCCTCCCGATCCCGAACGGTCCATTTACTAACCAGCTCCAAACCTGAAGCCGCAAAGGCTTGACCCAAATAGGAGGCATTGGTATCCACCACCTGACCCAACAAAATTTCATCACCAACTACGACCAAAATTGCTTTCATTTCACTAAAACATCAAAGTAAATGCAAAGGATGCCTTGGAATGCCCTCCTTGGAAATTATACTTGAGGAATGAAATGGTATTTCGTTCTGCCCAACATCGTCTTGTTGCTTATAGTTTCCACTGCCAAGTCACAAACAGCACCTGAACTCAACCGAATCTGCGCCCCCGTGGCCGGCGATAGTCTTCGCTACTACCTCGCCCCTAATCCGCTCTCTTTTGCTCCATTGTTGACCCAAAGTGGGCCATCGCGATCCTGGAACCCAGGATCAGCCTTGCTCTCCGAACAAAGCAAAGTGGAACAATACCAAAACGCGACCCAAACACCCTATTTTCTGCTTTTTGGAAATTATGGGCGCAAAATTGCCGATAGCAGCAGCCTCTTTGAGTTTTTGGGATTGCCCGCTCAGTTGCCAATTCCAGGTTTTGATACTTTGAATTTGCCACTGACCAACCTCTATGACTTTTATAACCTAAACAACAACCGATGGGCCAAGACCGCTCAAGGGATAGGATTGTTCGGTTTGCCGCTTCCAATTTTTTACAACGATGCAGACGAGATCTTGAATTTTCCTCTTCGATACAACGACCGAGACACCAGCACTTTTGCCTTTGAAATCAATATCCCTACTCTAGCTCAAATTTCCAGGAGTGGGCGACGTATTAGCCACGCGGATGCTTGGGGGACTCTTTCTACGCCCTACGGCACGTTCAATTGTTTAAGAATGCGAAGCAGAACCAGTATTCAAGATAGCATCTCCATCAGCGGCTCTGCCGCGATAGGGTTGCCTGCGCGCACTGAAATTGAAACCTCTTGGTACACCAATGAAGGTGGGAATCGAGGACCAATCTTACAGATTATTGAAAGAGGGATCCTTTTCTTTCCTCCTACGGTGCAAGAAGTACGATACAGAGACCGATATCGGGCGCCCAAACCACCTCCACCACCCCCATTGACCGACCCTGGGGATGTGGTTCTCTACCCCAATCCTTGTCAAAGTACCCTCTTCCTTGGATTGCATCCTTTGGATCCCTGCAGCAGGATTTCATTCACGGACATGCGTGGCAAAATAGCGTTGGATCTAAGTAATCCAGGCTTGCAAATAGAGAACATTCCTTTGCTTTTGGCTCCTGGTTGCTACCAGGTCAATTTGGAAGCCCAATATGGCATTTATTCCAAAAGATTTATTGTAATACCTTAGTTTACAGGATATTGATATATATTCTTTTGAGTAATAGTTCAAGCATTTCTCTCTCCTCTCCGGCCAAATTCTCCCATAAAGGGAACAATGCCAATCGAACCGGTTGGGCCACAAGATCTAGAATTCTCTTACCCTCCTCGCTCAAATAGATTCGCTTGATGCGGGTATCGAGGTCTAGTCTGTCGTGGACTTCTTTTTCGGGAATTCGAGTGATCCACCCTTTGCGAAGCAGGCTTTGGACCATTCGCGACGTACTGGAACGATCACGACCCAAAGCACGCGAATAGATTTCTTGATATTGTCCTTGCCTCTCGCGTACCAGGTCCAAGAAGCGAAATTGCTCGGCGTTGAGGGGTACGCCAGCATCCCTGAAGGCCTGATCAAGACGAAGACCATAGGCATTCCAAATTTTGCCCATCAGGTGCAGCAGTGCCTCTCGATCCAACATGATGCAAACCTACGCTTAAGAAGTATTAACGAGGCAGCACTACCAATTCAGGCTATTTTTGGGGCGTATAACCGCAATTACATTTATGGAAATCCTGATCATGACCAGTCAGCTCATTCTGGGCCTTTGTCTAATCGTACTTCTGCATGAATGGGGACATTATTACGCCGCTAGAATATTCGGGATAAGGGTAGAGAAATTCTATGTCTTTGTGGACGCTTGGGGAAAGAAACTGTTTTCATTTCGCAGAGGGGATACGGAATTTGGGTTAGGTTGGCTACCCATCGGGGGCTATGTCAAAATTGCCGGGATGGTGGACGAATCGGTGGACAAGGACCAGCTGGCCGCAGCTCCCAAGCCTGATGAATTTCGTTCCAAACCCGCATGGCAACGGCTTATTGTCATGATCGGCGGGGTTACGGTCAATGCCATCTTAGGGATACTCTTGTTTGCAATGATTTTATGGTATTGGGGTGAACAGAAAATCCCGATGCGTAGTCTTCCCCATGGCCTTGCTACCACCACTTTTGCCGAAGAGTTGGGTTTGAAGGCGGGTGACTGCATTAGCATGGTCAATGGCAAACCCGTTCAATACCTCGAAGATTTATACTCAACGGATTACCTACTGCAATCCAATGTAAAATTGGAGATTTCACGAGGCTCTCAGCTGTTGGAACTCAAACTCCCCGGGGACTTCTTTCGCCGATTCCTGGAACAAGACAAGGGCTTGTTCCTGACCCCAAGGTCGCGGTTCGCTGTAGGAGAGGTTGCTGCGGGCATGCCTGCCCAAGAGGCGGGAGTTCAAGACGGTGATTCCATTGTAGCCATCAATGGCCAAGAAATTTTGTATTTCGATGAGGTGCAGAAAATTCTCAAAAGCAATAAATCTCGTCTTTGTACCCTTAGCCTTCGCCGATCTAGTGCAGCGCCCATGGATGTACAGGTCAAAGTCAGTGATCAAGGTACCATTGGTTTCTATCCAGCCATGGAGCAGATCCCTACCCAAACTGTCCGTTATTCCGTTCTGTCTGCTTTACCTGCCGGGGCACGCATGGGTTGGAAAACAATTTCGGATAACATCAAAGGCTTTGGCATGATCTTCCGCGGGGAGGTCCCCGTCGAAAAATCATTGGGCGGTCCTATAGCCATTGCGAAAAAGATGTACGGTGGAATTTGGGATTGGCAGCGATTTTGGACCACCACCGCCTTGCTATCCATGGTATTGGCGATCATGAATTTGCTGCCTATCCCCGCATTGGATGGGGGTCATGTGGTCTTCCTATTGGTGGAAATGGTCACAGGTCGTCCACTTAGCGAAAAGTTCCTCATGGGAGCTCAGTATGTCGGGATGGTCCTGCTTATCCTCCTCATGGTCTTTGCATTCGGCAACGACCTCCTGCAACATGTCTTTCGTTGATCTTCGCAACGTGACTCCTTTAAGTGCCCAGGACCGGAGTCGAACCGGTACGAGTTTTAGCTCACTGGTGTTTGAGACCAGCGCGACTACCAATTCCGCCACCTGGGCAGGCATGCCACAAATATACCCCCAATTCGCTCTTAAACTACTTTATTTCTTTTGCCTCCTTTCTTTATCTCCACAAATCAATGAATTCACTCAGGCCTTATGATCTCCAAGTTCCTTTCATTCCTACAGGGTCTACAATCTCCCATCAGCCTCCTGCCTTTAGTCTTTTCATCGGGCCTTTTTTGCTTTCAAAGCCAAGCCTTTGGCCTCCACAATCTATCCTTGCCCAGTACAGAAGGAATCATCCAAGATTCTTCCACCCAAAAGCAGATTCCGAGCTTAAGTATAGGGAAATTTTTGGTCACCTTTGCTGATCAATTTGACGCTGCGGCGGCAACCGTTCTATTTGATTCCCTTGGGGTGCCCTTGCATCAAAGGCAATCGACCGTAATCCGTGAGAGCATGAGCAAATCATCAAATGCCTGCAACTTGGTTCGTATTTGGTTGGATGAATACAATCAAGTAAATGGAACCCAATGGTCCATGCTGGATTCCTTTTGGATTGTGAATTCGGTCGTTCTACGCATGGACCGTGTGGCCGCTGCACATCTTACCCAAAGCCTTGATATTCGTTCCATCGACCCTGTGGACGCCTTGCCTATTGGATATACCGAGTCCATGAACGTGACGGAAAGCGAGTCTGATGGACAATGCTATAACTTAAGTTCAACTGCGAATAACATTGAACATCCAGAGTTGGTCAACGGACGGGAGCCTGGACTAAGCGCTATCCAAGCTCCTCTATTGTGGTCGAGAGGTTACACCGGCAAAAACCGTAGGGCCATGCTCATGGATACTGGTGTCTGGCCTCAGCATCCTGCGATTCGCGGTAAATTTATTGGGCAACGTTTGGGCTTGGATCAATCTTGGTACGCATACGATGAACCCGTTCCAGCCGACAAAATTGGCAACCACGGAACCCATGTTATCGGTACGGTTCTTGGCTTAGATTCCTCCAACAGGGACACCATTGGTGTGGCCTTTGGGGCCTATTTCATAGCAACCGATCCGATTGTAACCAATCTGGCCTTGGTTCGTTCTTGGACCCAACTAATGAGGGCTTACCAATGGGCCCTCAACCCTGATGGAGACACCTCGACCCATACCGATATTCCGGATGTTATTAACAATTCTTGGGGCAGAGGCAATGCAGGTTTAGACAGCGTATGCCAGGCCACCGTCGTTGCTCAAGCTTTGTTAAGCGCGGAGGCTGCCGGTATAGCCAATGTTTTTTCGGCAGGCAACAACGGTCCAGGCCCCTACACCATTGGTGTACCCGCACAGGTCATTTACGATTCCCTTAATGTATTCTGCGTTGGGGCGCTTGATGCCTCTAATGTTTTGGCAGGTTTTTCGAGCCACGGCCCTAGTCGTTGTGGATCAGATTCCATGGTCCAAATCAAGCCCGAAGTCTCCGCACCCGGAGTGAATGTGCGTTCTGCCGATGGACCAAGCGGTTACGGCCAAAAATCCGGAACCAGCATGGCCTCACCCCATGTGACGGGCGCTGTCTTGTTGCTCAAGGAAGCCTTTCCACAATTATCCGGTCGTCAAATCCTCAATGCCCTGTATCAAACAGCATTGGACCTGGGACCTGCCGGCGAAGACAATCTCTTCGGACGAGGCATTATTCAAGCCGATGCGGCCTACCAATTCTTGGCGGCCGTGCATACCCCAACACCGCCTTTTCAACACGGACCTGACCTGGCCATCCTCGGACTAGATTCACCATCTATTTCAGTGTTAGGAAGACGATGTGCCACGAGCAGTCCTTTGTTTTCCAATTTGAAATTCACTATCGCAAACCGAGGAGATACGGTGGCGAATGGATTTATGTTGGATGTGTACGATAACCAAATCTGGCATCATTCGGTTTTTTTTGGATCCAGAATATTAGCCCCAGGCCAGATAAGTGATGTTACGATTAGTAGCCTTAATAGAAATCTCGCCAATTCGGAAGAACGCTGGATGTTCCGGATCAGCCCTCTGAGACCGCCAGGATCAGGCATGTCCTTGCAAGGGCTGGAAGGTGATACCCTCAACAATTATTTTTTCTTGCAATTTCGCAATATCCAGCCTGCCAATGATCTGATTACGGAACATTTCAATGACTCGCTTCGACTCCCCTTTGTGACCGAGAATCATCGGGTTTCTGATTGGACGATCGAAAACCCAGATAACGATGATTACACCGGATCAACATTGCCCGCAACATGGTCAACCTACCCATTACCCTCCACCCCATCCCCTTTTCACGCTACCAGCACAGGGGCGAACGGTAGAGGAACAGGATGGGCTGCTGGGATCAAAATGCGGGATTATTCAGCTAGGCTTCGTCAGAAAGATCACCTCGTTTCACCGCCGTTTTTTCTTCAAGGAGCACCTGCGGGACAACGGTACAAACTGTATTTTGACGTCGCCTACTCCAACCGTAACAACGCTTTTAGAGACAGCCTGATAGTGTCGTTTTCTTCGGACTGCGGCAATACCTTCCAAGAAATTTACCGAAACGGCGGTGATTCCCTGCGATCCCATGCAGGAATCAACCCCGCGGATTCGTTAGCTTTCAGGCGAATCGAGGTGGATCATCCTTTGTTGCAGAGAACAACGCAAGGCTCGTATCGTATTCGGTTCACGAGTCAAAATGATTTTGGCGGTAATCTCTACATCACCAATATTGGACTCTATCGTTTCTATGCCTTACCCGTTGCGGATGTTCCTCCCACTGCACAAGACTGGTCAATTTATCCAAATCCTTCCAGCGATCAGCGTTTAACCCTTCAAATCCCCTTGATCAGCGGCAGAGTACGCCTCCAAATCGCCAACCAGCTTGGGCAATCCATTTGGCATTCTGAATGGATGGACTCCCCAATTCAGGATGGTTCGCAAGCGGCTTCAAGCACCTATTCCCTAGAAATGCCTGGCTTGATGCCTGGTCTCTACCTTCTTGAACTTGAAACCCATAACAACCAAAATTTACAAAGACCTGCCATTCGATACCAGTCCCTACGTTGGATCAAAACGCCTCGTTAAGATTTGAAAACCATGAATCATTGCCCAAAAATTGGAATTTTCTTGACTTGTGGCTTGTGGCTTGTGACGAGCATGGCTTTGGGCCAGGTCGTTCAAGAGACCCCACTCGATATCTTCAATAGTATGAAGTTGAAAGCCAAGGTTTTTGCGGAAGATTCGTCTGTAGCCAAGAGACGGACTGCTAACCATCGCTTTGTGCAGGATATAGTTCGTTTGGTCAAAACCGGGAATTCTTGGGGATTGGCTTGGTCCGAATTACCCTCTGTTTCCACTTTAACGACCCCTGACCAAAAATGGCGTATTTTGACATGGTCAGTCCTTCTTGAACAGAATGCCCGAAGGCATTACGGTTGCGTGCTTGGGCAGACAGGGAAATTCTACCCCTTGATTGACCAAATGGCCAACCGCTTCGAAAACGAAGATGTTTTCGATAACCGCCATTGGCCCGGTGCAGTTTATTTCCAAATCCTACCGATAACTCCCGCCTATAACGGTAAAGTATGCTATGCCGTTTTGGGGTATGATGCTCGAGAACCCTTTACTCAACGCAAAGTCTTGGATTGGCTCTGTCCTGACCCCGGGTCTGAGTTGGTTCATGTTGGCGCCCCCCTCATTGATTATGAAGGGCGTAGCCTAAGCCGTTGGCAGCTTCAATACCCTCGGGATGTACAGGTTCAAATGCAATGGGACAAAGACCGCTCTCTAGTCTATTTTGACCATTTGATCAGCAGGGGATCGGACCCATCCAGCGAGGGCTTTGATTTCATTCCCGATGGCAGTTTTGATGCCTTGGTTTGGCGTAATGGGCGATTGATCTTTGAGGAAATACCCAATTATCAACCTCTCAAATAAAGCCGCATTCAAAAAAATATGACAGAACGTATAGTTTTGATCTTTGGGGCCGGCAGGTCTTCTGGCTACTTAATAGAGTATTTGGCACAACAAGCATCCGTTCTGAATATCAAAATTGTGGTTGCCGACCAAAATTTTAATTGGGCGAAAGCCAAAGTTGAGTTTTTGCCATCTTGTTCTGCGACTACTGTGGAGCCCACAACGGATAATGATGGTTTTGAGAAATTAGTTGCAAATGCAACACTAGTCGTTTCGCTCCTACCAGTTTACCTGCATTTAACAGTGGCTAAAGCATGCTTGAAATACCACAAACCTATGTTCACGGCCTCTTATCAAACGCCTGAAATGGATTGTCTTCAAGAAGAAATCGCCAGCAAAGGACTGCTTTTCTTGAATGAATGTGGCTGCGATCCTGGTTTGGACCATCTGACTGCCGTTCAAGTCCTGGATAACCTTCAACAAAACGGTCACCAAATTGTGTCCTACGAGGGTTATACAGGGGGCCTCGTTGCCCCAGTTTCGGACAATAACCCTTGGCATTACAAATTTTCTTGGAATCCTCGGAATGTTATTCTGGCAGGACAGGGCGGCCCTGCTCAATACCTGAACCAAAACAAGACCAACCATTTGAGCTACCCGGACCTATTCCGTGAAGTTGTTGAGGTTGACTTAGCCGATTTCCCGGATTTGGTGGGCTATTTCAACCGAAATTCCTTGCCTTATGCCGACCTGTATGGCATTCCCAACGCCCATACCGTCATAAGGGGCACCTTACGGCATCGTCACTTTTGCACTGCTTGGTATCCCATAGCAAATTGGGGATTGAATTCATCCAGGGATTTGGAACCAACTCTCTTTAACAACCTACCGTCCCCGAATACCTTGCGCCACAAATTATCCAACGAATTAGGATACTCGGATGCCGATTGTAAGGTTGTCCAGGAATTATGGGACTATTTGGGCATTTGGGAACTGATTGACACCTTGCACCTCCAATATTCAAAAAGTATCGGGGGGCATAATTCAGATGGTGCAACCAATTGGCAATCGCCGGCAGATTGGTTAGAAACAAGGATGACAGAACGAATGTCGTTGGCGCCCACGGATCGTGACATGCTCCTCATGACCCACCATGTCCGAACTTTAAATCCTGATGGTCAGGCAGAAAGTCATCGTTGTACCTTAATTTTAGAAGGAGAGGGGGGCGATAAATCCGCCATGGCCAAAACGGTAGGTCTGCCACTGGCCATGGCCGTAGAGCTCTACCTTCAAGGAAAAATACAACAAAAGGGACTTATCCGGCCTCTAGGAAGTTCATGGTACGGTTCAATTTTACCAGCATTAGAAAATTACGGGATTAAGATGAACCACCGCCTAACAAGCGCCTAATCTCCCACAATTGGTTAGCTAGAGCCCCATTAAGCTTATAAAACCCTATTTTTGCGTAGCCCTTGGGCATTTCACTTTATTCGCCTATCGAAATAGCTCCCAATTACCATGATTCAGTTGTTGCAGACCTTGAACGGACGGTTGACCGAAATCCGAGAAGTAGAAAGCGGTTGCTGGATCAATATTGTGGACCCGGACGACAAGGATACGGCATGGCTCGAGAAGCACTGCCCCCAGGTCGTTGAATATCTAACCGACTCATTGGACTTGGATGAACTCTCAAGGGTAGAAAAAGAAAGTGATTACCTGCTTGTAGTTCTGAGAATCCCCCACTTTAGGGGCATGGAATATGATATTCCCTTCATCACCCTGCCTTTGCTTATCATGCAGACTGGAACCTTGACCATCACCCTTTGCAAAGAAGAAAACGCAATCGTACAGGAATTTGTCAGGGAAAGGGTGCGAGGCTTTACGACTAACAAAAAAGACACCTTTCTTCTTCAAATTCTCCTTAAAACAGCCTCCAAATTCCTAATTCACCTTCGGAATATCAACAAAATCGTTGAAAAACTGGAAGACGAGCTGGAAAATTCCCTCAAAAACAAAGAGATTGTGGGTCTTCTGCAATACGAAAAAGCCCTGATTTACTACACCACCGCCTTGCAGACCAATGGAACCATGTTGGAAAGGCTGCGTCGTTTGCGTCATTTCACCCATGAGGAGGACGACGACATGCTTGAGGATGTTCAAATTGAAAACCAGCAAGCCCTTCAAATGACCACGATATCGATACGGATAATGGGCCAAATGATGGAGGCCTTCAGCTCCGTTATCAATAATAACATGAACAATGTCATGAAAACCTTGACTTTCGTGACCATCTGTTTGGCTATCCCAACCCTCTTTGCGAGTTTGTACGGGATGAACATTCCGTTACCCTATGCTCGAACCGAAACAGCTTTTTGGGGGCTTTTGGGGCTTAGCGGAGCGATGATTTCCATTGTTTTTCTGCTTTTTCGCAGGATGCGCTGGTTTTGAAAAATCCCTCTTACCATTCGATCTCTGACAAAAGAGTGTTGGCCTAATCATTTATTATATTGGCCATTCTAAATAAAAATGATCATTATTTTAGACATTATTTAAACGAAGATATCGGCTCCAATTACACTGGAGTTCGATTTTTTTCAAAATCAATTGATATTGTGTACCTTTAAGGGTTAATTCTACAAAAAAGACCAATTCTACAAACATATCTGCTTATTACAATATTCACCCATTCAACGTAAGGTACTTTAGATTGCCATCTAAAACCTCTGAAATTTTATTTGTCAAGTTATCAGAATATATGAAAAAATACCTATTCTTTCTCGTCAGCGCTCTATTGGCCCTTTCCTTTTCAGGAACAAACCTCAAGGCTCAGAGTATAACCACAACCATAGGCAACGCAGTTGGATGCATCGGTGATACTGTAACTCTTCCAGTGATAGTGAGCATGGCCCCTGGCACAAGCGTTTCGGCCATCAGTATGGCTTTAGGATTTGATTCAACCAAACTGCAATGTCTGGGCGGAGCGCAGAATTTACTTACCACCATTCAAACAGGCTCAATCACCAATTGCGCAATCGTTCCGGGAATCGGCAAACAAATACGATTTGTCTGGTCTGATCTAAGTCAGGTATCCATCAATTCGCAAATTTTTGAAATAAAATTCAGGATTCTTAGCAGTGGCTCTCATGCGATTGCTTGGGACTTAACACCAGGGAATTGCGAATATGCCAATCAATTTGGCCAAGTAATTCCAAACAGCACCTGGGTTTCTGGTACAGTATCCTGCAATTCAAACCCAATTAATATTAGATTAGGTTCCGGCAATACTTGTAGCGGTGACACTTTAAGCATTCCAGTTACAATTTTAAATGGCAACAATATTGGTGCAATATCCTTGGCAGTAGACTATAACCCAAATTACACAACGTTTTTGGATGTAACAGGGATAGATCCAACGATTTCCACACTCATGGCCTCTTCAAATAATTTTGGAGGGTTTAACCAAATCAGAGCATCGTGGGCTGAAGTTACCCCTATTAATCTTAACGGTATCGCATTCTACATTCGAGTCATTGCCAACAATAGCGATAATTTTTCATTTGACCTAGCAAATCAAGGCAATAATGAAATAAGTGATCCACTGGGCAACCCATACAACAATATTTCCTATATAGGGAGCTCCACGGCAGTAACAGCCGCCACATCTAACACAATAAATGCTTCAGCTTGCTCAAATTACACCTGGTCGGTCAATAACCAATCATATACCGCATCGGGAACATATGAATTTGTCTTGGGCTGTCATACCGAAATTCTTAACCTCACAATTACCGCCCAAACTCCAGCTCCAACTGGACTTGCCTGTTACCAAACCGCTGCATTCGACACCGCATCATGTTCTTGGATTGTGAATGGCAATCAGCCAGCAGCTCCAACTGGACTTGCC
>SYHX01000007.1 GCA_005799025.1 Bacteroidota bacterium
CCTTTAGCACCACCGCATGTGGCTCTCCTGGAATTACAGCATCCTGCGTAGGAACAGGAACCAACGTGGTCTCTACAATCCCTGTATTTACTGGTTCATGTACTGTAGGCGACACCATTATTGTTCCAATATCGGTAACCATGGCATCGGGAATATCTACATCGGCTATATCGCTCGCTATTGACTATGATAGCACGAAATTGCGTTGTTTGAATACTGTGACTAGCCTTAACCCAGCTATTTCAGCCGGTTTCCTAAGCAATTGCGGTTTTTTCTCGAATCTGACTGCCAATCCGCCTTACACAAGCACAACCAGAAGGCAATTCCGTGCTGCATGGTTTAACCTTAGCCCTGTCGTTCTAAATGGCGCTTTATTCAATCTTAGGTTTGTGGTAACAGCTCCAGGAAACACGGCTATTATTTGGGATACTGCAACTCCTGGAAATTGTGAATTTGCGGATGAGAATGCAGATGTGATCCCAGGCACCCCATTCTGTAATGGAGGAAGAAATTGCCCATAAGGAACAATTTTAACCACCAATAATCTTCATGCTTTGAAAACCGCCCCCGAAAGGGGGCGGTTTTGTTTAGGGGGCCTTATAGCACTTTAAGCCCCTCATAAAACCTTTTAATAGATGTTTTGCCGAAGTTAGAGTCTTAAGGTGTATATTTACAATTGTATTGGAGGGGGCGTAAGCCCCCTTTTCTTTTGTCTTAAAATTTTGAAAGAATTTCAAACGATATTTTGCGAACAGGAATGTCACCTAGAGCTCTAGTTATAGGAAAATCCAAGTTAATGGATCGGAAACGGGACATAGAGGAAACGACTCTACCTCAAACGCCGGAATTATTAGCTGACTTGAAATGCCGGGTTGAAGCTAATTTGCAAAATGCTTTGGGCGGAACCACTCACTTTGTGGTTGGGATTCATTGGTCAGGGGATTCGAGAAGGCTTTCAGTCAAGATTGATGGAGATCAGGGGGTAAGCATAGATGTTTGTGCGACGCTCAATCGCTCATTGGGTAAATTGATAGATGAACATGGTTGGCAAGGCCCCATTGTCCTGGAAGTTGGATCACCTGGCGCCGAAACGCCATTAGTAATGCAGAGGCAATTTCCTCAGCATATTGGCCGTCAACTCAAAATATCCATGCTTAACGGGTCAGTTATTATGGGATATTTAACGGAATTGAACAGCGAAAATCTGGTATTGAAAGAACAAGAAGCCCCAGAAATTCGCGTAAACTTTCAAGAAATTAAAGAAGCCAAGGTGGTTATTTTCTAAAATTTATTACACGAACCAACGATTCCAGACCATCATTCAACAATAATACCGTAATTCAATACCCTTTTTGACCAGCACCCTTAATCTTTTTTCTGAAAATTCTTTTATTTCATAGTTATGGCCGCTAAAACCAAACCAGAACCCGTCAATCAAAACCAGGTACTGATTACCTCTTTCTCTGAATTCAAAGAATTTAGAAATATTGATCGCGCCACTATGATGCGCATCATGGAAGATGTATTTCGAAGCATGGTCAAGCGCAAATTTGGTACGGATGAGAATTTTGATGTCATTTTGAATACCGAAAAAGGTGACCTTGAAATTTGGAGGAATAGGGAAATTGTGGAGAACGATTCGGAAGAATTGGGACTGCCGGATAAGATTTCCTTGGATGAGGCACAGTTGATTGAGCCTGATTTTGAAGTTGGTGAAGAAGTTTCGGATGAGATTAAGCTGGAAGATTTCGGACGACGTGCGGTATTAGCCGCAAGGCAAACATTGGTTCAGCGTATATTGGAATTAGAGAAAGATAATATTTATAAGAAATACAAGGACAAGGTTGGAGACATCATTACCGGGGAGGTCTATCAAATCTGGAAAAAGGAAATTCTGGTTCTAGACGATGAGGGCAATGAGTTGATTTTGCCGAAAAGCGAACAGATACCTGCCGATTTTTACAAAAAGGGGGATGCCCTTAAGGCCGTAATTCTTCGCGTGGAAATGCAGAATATTACCCCAAGAATTATCATATCAAGGACCGATCCTGCTTTCTTGGCGAGGTTAATGGAAATGGAGGTGCCCGAGATTTTTGATGGATTGATTACCATCAAAAGCATTGTTAGGGAGCCCGGCGAAAGGGCCAAAGTCGCAGTTGAAAGCTACGATGACCGAATTGACCCGGTCGGAGCCTGTGTGGGTATGAAAGGATCTAGAATCCACGGCATCGTAAGAGAGCTACGCAACGAGAGCATCGATGTCATTAATTACACCAATAACCTGGAGCTTTTTATCCAGCGTGCCATGAGTCCGGCCAGGGTGGTGAGCTTGGAGATTAACAAAGAAACCATGAAGGTTAATGTGTTCCTTAAGCCGGATCAAGTTTCCTTGGCCATTGGAAAAGGAGGACATAATATCCGTTTGGCTGCAAAGCTCACAGGCTATGAAATTGATGTCTTCAGGGATGTGCAAGATGACGACTCCGATGTCGATTTGGATGAATTCTCAGATGAAATTGACGGCTGGGTTCTGGATGAGCTCAAGGCCTTGGGTTGCGATACCGCAAAGTCGGTTATCAAAATTGGATTAGAAGAATTGGTTCGACGTACGGAGTTGGAGGAAGAAACAGCGGCCCAGGTTTTGGCAATCCTTAGATCTGAATTCGAATAAATCAACGATTCCTATACCTTTAGCCCCCACAACGCTTAACAAGACCCCACCAGAATGTCCGAAGGAACAGTTAGAGTCAAAAAAGCCGCAACAGAGTTCAACATCAGTGTTCAGCACTTGGTGGAGCATCTGGCATCCAAAGGATTCAGCGTCGAATCGAATCCGAATGCCAAGATCTCGGACGAAATGTACCAGGCACTTCTGAGGGATTTCGGTCAGGACAAGAAAATCAAAGAACAAGCGGCTCAAATTCATATTGGCAAAGCGGGTAAGGAGGACTTGGTCCTCGACCAAAAATCTGTGAGCCAGTCACCTAAATCACGGTCGGAACAGAAGGAAGTTCTGATTAAGGGTATGGGGACTAGCAGTTCCAGCTCCACCGTTAAGGCCAAGAAGGTAGAACCAAAATCCCCCGAGCCCCCCCCCCGAGAAATCGTAACTTCTGATCAGGTCAAGACCGCAGACCCTTTACCCACCTTAGAACCCGAGGTTGAAGCCAAGACGGAGCCAGCAATCGGGATTAAGGTGGTTGGTAAAATTGACTTGTCAAGTGAGCCCACCAAAGGCCCCAAAAAATCAAAGAAAAAAAGTGATTCGCCGGTGGAGGTAGGCGCAGCGTCCCCACAAGATACCGCCCCCGAAAGTCTGCCAGCTGGTACAAGCGTTGCGCCCTTAGGAGATCCAAAGGATGCTCAGACCAAACCCTCTATAAAAGCCAAAGCATCTAATGACTCGGAATTAGAGCCTATATCTGAGGGCAAACCCGATGGGCAAAACATAGAAGTCCCGGAGGAATTGGTGCGCGCAGTGGCTGATCGTTTGCAAGGAACCACCGTCTTAGGAAAAATTGATGTAAGTCAATTTCAGAAAAGAAAGCCCGTTGCTTCTTCAGCGACGGATCAGGTTGGGAAAAGAAAGCGTAAACGGGTAGACGGCAGCACGCCGGAGCCAGGAGCCGCAGCAGACCCCAATCAAAGGCCTAGTGTAAGTGGTGTTGGATCAGTTTCGGCAAGGCCGCCCCGGGGCCGGGTTGGTGATCAAGCAGGACGCCGCGGACCCGCAGGAGCCGGTTCGGGCCCTAAAACCGAACCCACCGAAAAGGAAATTCAAGATCAAATCAAGGCCACGTTGGCTCGTCTTCAAAGTGGAAAGGGAACAGGTAGCCGCGCTAAATTCAAGAAGCAACTGCGACGACTTGAAGGCGAAGAAGCTGCAAATACGGGCTCATCTCAACAGGCCCGCGATGGCAAAACCAAATTGCAACTTACAGAATTTATCACGACTGGTGAATTGGCCGGATTAATGGATGTTGGTGTAGGCGAGGTTATTATGAAGTGCTTCGCCTTGGGTATCGTAGTGACCATCAACCAGCGCTTGGACGCGGAAACTATTGTTATCGTTGCGGATGAATTTGGCTTTGATGTAAGCTTTATTTCTGCAGCGGAAGACGAGCCTATGCTGGCAGAGACCAGCGATCCAAGCAACATGAAGTCCAGAGCACCGATTGTTACGATTATGGGTCACGTGGACCACGGTAAGACGTCTCTTTTGGATTATATTCGAAAGGCTAATGTTATTGCCGGAGAGGCAGGAGGAATTACACAGCACATCGGGGCTTACGAAGTGGCCTTGACAGAGGGTAAGCACATTACATTCCTTGATACCCCGGGTCATGAAGCCTTTACAGCAATGCGTGCTCGCGGCGCCAAGGTTACCGATATCGTTGTGATTGTGATTGCCGCTGATGATAAGGTGATGCCCCAAACCAAGGAGGCGATAAGTCACGCTCAAGCGGCTGGTGTGCCGATGATATTTGCGATCAACAAAATTGATCGTCCTGAAGCCAATGCCGAGAAAATTCGTGAGCAATTGTCCGCAATGAATATTTTGGTTGAAAGTTGGGGTGGTAAATATCAAGATCAGGAAATTTCCGCCAAGAAAGGCCTGAATGTGGACCTGCTCTTGGAAAAAATTCTTTTGGAAGCAGAAGTTTTAGAGTTGACTGCCGACCCCGACAAGCGCGCCGTGGGTACCGTCATCGAGGCCTCTTTGGACAAGGGTCGTGGTGTAGTGGCCACGGTTTTAATTGAATCCGGTACATTGCGAGCCGGTGATCCAATTTTGGCGGGGGCACATTTTGGTCGCGTGAAGGTGCTACAAAACGAAAGGGGTCAGAAGATCAGCCAGGTTGGACCAGCGCAACCGGTGCAGGTATTGGGTTTTACGACAGCGCCAACCTCCGGCGAACGTTTCTATGTAACAGAAAGTGAATCTACCGCTAGAGAAATAGGTACGAAGCGGCAGCAACTCATGCGTGAACAAGGTATGCGTACTCGCAAACATATTACTTTAGATGAAATCGGCCGTCGCTTGGCCATTGGCAACTTTAAGGAATTGAACCTGATCGTAAAAGGGGATGTGGATGGTTCTGTGGAAGCTTTGAGCGATTCGCTTTTGCAGTTGTCCACAAAACAGATACAAGTGAATGTTATTCATAAGGGGGTTGGTCAAATTACCGAAACCGATGTTATGTTGGCTTCTGCTTCGGATGCCATCATTGTGGGATTCCAAGTACGGCCGCTCGCCTCTGTGCGACGACTGGCTGAGCAGGAAGAAATCGATATTCGAACTTATTCAATTATCTACGACGCTATTAACGAAATCAAAAGCGCGATGGAAGGCATGCTCGCTCCAACTGTCGAAGAAAAAGTTGTGGGTAATGTGGAAATCCGTGAAGTTTTCAAAATTACCAAGGTGGGCACCGTGGCTGGTTGTATGGTTTTGGATGGCAAAATCAATCGCAATACCAAGGTCCGAGTACTACGCGACGGTGTCGTCATTTACACTGGAGAATTGGCCTCCCTTAAGCGTTTCAAAGAAGACGTCAAAGAGGTTGCCACAGGCTACGAGTGCGGGCTAAATATCCACAATTTTAACGATATCAAGGTTGGAGATTTAATTGAAGGATACGATCGCGTGGAGGTTAAAGCCAAGTTATAATGCTGCGACCGGGACCTGCTTTGTGGGTTGAAACCGGGGCCGCAATTTTAGGGATTTGGGGCGTTTGGGATTTGGGCAGTGGCCTTCGTCGAGGTTATTTCAGCGGTGTAGTGAGTACATTGCTTTATGTTTACTTATGCGCAGCTAAAGGGATTTATGCAGATGCTGTAATTAATGGCTGGTACACCATCATGGGCTTTGTGGGTTGGTTTTCATGGAGACAAAGGCAAGTTGTTTCCGAAGCAAGTCTTGTTCAGGCTATGACTCGTCAAGGCCTGTTTATGGGTGTGGGGTTCGGTATCTTAGCCTGGGTTTTCTTTTGGGTTTTGCTGAGTTTTTATACCGACAGCTCGGTGGTGATATTGGATACGACCACCTCGGCCCTTGCAATCACCGCGATGCTTTGGATGGCGGCGGGATACACGTGGAACTGGCCATTGTGGTTGATTATTAATCTATTATCGATAGGGCTTTACTTTCATAAAGGAATGTTTCCCACCGCGTTTCAATATGGTGTATTTGCAGGATTGGCGGTACGGGGCTGGTGGAAATGGACGCCAAAACTTGGGTCATGAACTCTGCAAAGGCGTTCGAGGCTCTTTTTGTAACAATAGATAAACCGAAGTCGTTAGAAAGTCTCTAAAATAGGGTATTGCGCGAATAATACCGAATTGTTTACGGGTTTTCAGGCCAAACTTGTAGGCGTAAATGGGGTTGATCAAATAATGGACCTCCCGATGAACAGGCATCGAACAGGCCCTGGCTACACGGTGCATCCGTTGAATACCGATTCCGCAATCGTATATGGAAAGCAATTCATCCCGAGTTTCGGCATTCTGTCCGGTGGCCCGAATCAGAGAATCATATGCAGAACGAGGCAACAAGTGAATCCACGGGAATTTCTGCAATAGGCCCTCGGCAATTTGTTGATGACCCCCAAAGGGCATGGTCCAGGGAGGCCAACCTATAAAGAGCAGACCATTGGCCTTCAGGAATTTCTGCATTTGCTTTAAAGCCCTCGGCTGATCCGGCAAATGTTCGATGACGTCCTTGAGGACAATTAAATCAAATCGCCCTGCAAACTCGGTCTCGATGGCTGGGTTGTAAATATCCTCAGCACGAAGGTCCATCTGGCCATTTAAGGTATGTTTGGACATTCTTTCTTTCCCAAATTCAATTTTGATTCGGTTAAGGTCTATCCCGGTACCACGACAACCGGCTTCAACGAAAGGCAATAAGTTACCGCCCTCTCCACACCCCAATTCCAAAACTTCCAAATCTCGCCAACCCTTTCGAGACGAATCGATTGCGTGCAGTCCTTCTAAACAAAAAGGCATAATGCTATCGCGAGCATTGCGCGCCAAAAAGTCGAGGTAAAATTCATGATCGTGATGGAAATCGTAGGGCATGACGCTAATCAATAAGAACCGTATATAGAATTTCTAAACTAATGACCGCCCAAGAATGCCCGAGCCGATTGTAAAAGCAGATAGATCCCGAAAACCCCAAACACAATTCCTGTACCAAGATGTATTCTCCTCATAATGAGCGGTGTAAGCCATTGCTTGATCCGATGAGCCGCGAAAGCGATGCCCGTTTCGGTGATCAAAATGCTCATAATAACACCCCCAAAAAAGTTCAGGCTTTGGTAATAATTATATTCCAAAACTTGCGAAGTGTAGGTTATAATTGCTAACCATGAAATCCAATTGGTAGGATTAAAAAAATTAAGGGTAAATCCCATTCCCAAGTACAGCAAAGACGATTTGCGTCCAGAGCTTTGGTAAGATGCCCTGGATTTACGGAGAATATTGTTGAGAGCCATACCCAACAAGAGCAAGCCACCAATGACTTGGGCAGGAATGCGAAAATTAAAATCGGCAGGAAGCAGGTTTTCAATTCCCGATAGGGAGATCAGTAACAACAAAATATCAGCCACCACCACGCCGAGAATGAGCATGAAGCCGACCCAACGCCCGTGTTCAATGCTGTTTTGGATTACGGAAAACATTACAGGGCCAAGGCTGAGACAAAAGGGTATGCCCACCAAAAGGCCTTCTATCAATATTATCAGATAAAACCATTGCTCATCCATGGCGCAGCGATTGAAAAAACGAAGTCATTAAACTGCCGCATTCTTGTTGCAGCAGACCTATGGACCACGCTGTTTTGGGATGTAATAGGGAGCCATGGAGGGTGTACCCCCGCTTGGGGTCCGATGCACCGGCCACTACTCTCCCTATTTGGCTCCAAAACAAAGCACCAGCGCACATTACGCAGGGCTCAAGGGTCACATAAAGGGTGCAATCATTCAGGTATTTGGAGTTTAGTTGGTGGGTGGCGGCAGTGATCGCTTCCATTTCGGCATGAGCGGTGGGATCGTTGAGCTGTTCACAGCGGTTATGACCCCGACCGATAATTTTGCCCTCGTGGACAATGACCGCCCCGACCGGTATTTCGCCCATCCGATAGGCTTGCCGCGCCAAACGTAAGGCTTGTTCCATGTAATATTCGTCGCCTTCGAGACCGAGCATTTTCAAAGATAGGCTTTAGCACTGCCCTCAGCGAAGCGCTGTAGGGTCGAAAGTTCTATTTTTGTGGCTCATACCCACTAGTTATGCTAAGAACCCACCGCTGCGATGAATTAAACCTTGGCCAAATCGGCCAAAATGTTACCCTCTGCGGATGGGTAAGCAAGATCAGGGACAAAGGGGGCCTGATCTGGGTGGATTTGAGGGACCGTTATGGCCTCACCCAATTGGTGGCTGAAGAAGGTGCTTGCGCTCAGGGTGTTTTGGAAAAAATGCGATCTCTAGGTAGGGAATATGTAGTGCGTGCCAACGGCGCTGTGGTGGAGCGTTATAACAAAAACCCTAACCTCAGTACAGGTGAAATTGAAATTCGAGTCAATACTTTGGAGATTCTCAACGCATCGGCCTTACCACCTTTTTTGATCGAAGATGAAACCGACGGCGGTGAAGATTTGCGCATGCAGTTTCGTTATTTGGATATCCGCCGCAACCCTGTGCGTTCCAAGCTGGAATTGCGTCACCGTATGGCCCAAGAGGTACGTAAATATCTTGATAGTCAGTCGTTTATTGAAGTAGAAACCCCCGTTTTGATCAAAACAACCCCCGAAGGGGCCCGCGATTTTGTGGTCCCATCGCGGATGCATCCTGGACAGTTTTATGCTTTACCCCAATCTCCCCAAACCTTCAAACAGTTATTGATGGTTGGGGGGCTGGATCGGTATTTTCAGATCGTTAAATGTTTTCGCGACGAAGATTTAAGAGCCGATCGTCAACCCGAATTCACCCAAATTGACTGCGAAATGTCTTTTGTTGAGCGTTGGGATATTTTGGACATGTTTGAAGGACTTTTTCGCCATCTGTTTTTGCAGGTCAAAGGCCTGGATATCGGAGAAATTCCGGTGATGACCTATGCTGAAGCGATGCTTCTTTACGGTAACGACAAACCGGATTTGCGTTGGATTGCCCCCCTTTTGACCCTCAAAGGAGGACGGGCCTATGGGTCGGTTCCTACTGGCGGTTTGGGTGTAGAGGGGGTAGGGTTTGGTGTTTTTGAAGAGAGCGAAGCGGTGATTGCAGTACCGGCGCCTGGGGGTGCAAATTGGACTCGCAAAGAATTGGATGCCTTAACCGACTGGGTCAAAAGGCCACAAATCGGCATGAAAGGCATGGTATGGGTCCGCTGCGAAGCTGTTGACGGAACATTCCGCTCGTCGGTGGACAAGTTTTATGGAGCGGAGTATTTGAAGGATTGGATGACAGGGGCGGGTTTGGGGGCTGGGGATTTGATGTTAATCTTGGCAGGCCCTGAGGCGTTGACGCGCAAAGCCGCCGCAGAATTACGACTCGAAATAGGGCAACGCCTGGGACTGCGATCACCAGATACGTTCAAGGCCCTGTGGGTGGTGGATTTTCCTTTGTTGGATTGGGACGACGAAAGTGGGCGCTGGGTCGCAATGCACCATCCTTTTACATCGCCATTGCCCGAAGACATGGGCTTGATGCAAAGCGAACCGGGCAAGGTGCGGGCCAATGCCTACGATATGGTGTTGAACGGCACAGAAATAGGCGGAGGCTCCATTCGTATTCACGACAAAAGCCTGCAGGCCAGGCTTTTTGAACTCCTTGGTTTTGAGGCCGAAGACGCACAGGCAAAGTTCGGTTTCCTGCTCAAGGCTTTTGAATACGGCGCACCACCCCATGGCGGGATTGCCTTTGGTTTTGATCGGCTCTGCGCTTTGTTTGGAGGTCAGGAAAGCATCCGGGATTTTATTGCCTTCCCCAAAAACAACGCCGGTCGTGATGTGATGATTGATGCTCCATCGGGCATCGACCCTATTCAGCGCAAAGAGCTGGGGCTTCCGTAGACTCCACGAACCCGCTGGAGGTCTTCAGGATTATCCACCCCCGATGGCAGAGGCTCGTTGAGTCTAAGCATGTGGACCGGAATCCCGTGGTGCAAAAAGCGTAATTGCTCGAGCTTTTCTGATTCTTCGCAAGGAGCCGGCGTCAGGTGTGTAAATTCCAAAAGCCGGGCAGGTCGATAGGCATAAAGGCCCACATGCAGGAATCGCTCGGCGGGTCGGTCGGAATCTGAGCGTTGGACCGGAATGGCAGCCCGCGAAAAATAGAGGGCACGGTCTTGGGCGTCCAGGACTACCTTGACCCGGTCCGGGTTGTGGATGTCTTCGGTTTCGGGCCAGGGGCAACAAGCCGAAGCCACCTGCACCGCAGCGTCTCGGAAAAGGGCCGCCAACTGCTCCAAAGCGGAGGCAGGAATCAAGGGCTCATCGCCTTGTACGTTGACCACGACGTCGTAAACGGTTTTTAGCAAAATGGATTGCAGAGCCTCGGCAATGCGATCGCTACCGCTGTGGTGTTCAGGGGATGAAAGAATCGCTGATCCTCCGTGTTGTTTGACAGCTTTCAGAATTTCGGCGGAATCCGTAACAACGATCACTTCATCAAAACATGATGCTCGACGAACAGCCTCAAGGGTGCGAATAATCAGGGGCTTACCACCCAGGTCAGCGAGCATTTTGCGAGGGAGACGGGAGGACTCTAAACGCGCAGGGATAAGGGCGATTGCGGACATTAGGGTCTTATTAGGAGGTTTGGAGATCCATGAACATCCGGGTGTGTAGAAGCCCCACTTCCATTAACGGTTCGTTGTAAATCTGGTAGCCAAGCTTTTGGTAGAAACCCACGGCTTGAGGTCGGGCATGCAAAAAAACCAAACCTGCTCTAGCCTCTTCGCGCAGCCAATTCTCGCAATGAAGGACCAATTTTCGGCCCAATCCTCTGCCTTGGTAACAGGGTTTGACTGCTACTTGCCGCATTTGGTAGGCTTCGCTCGTGGAATAGGTTTCTGGAAGCACCGAATTCGTGGAGGCTGGTCGCAGGACCAAACAAGCCAGCACCTCGCCTTCTTCGCTAAATCCTGCCCAATGGGCCGAGTCCTGTTCGTGGCCAAGGTCGTTTAAATTAAAATGCAACCCCAAGGGCTCTCTTAACATATCGTAGCGAAGAGCCACCGTGAGAGCATAGGCGGTACTCCCCCAGCCCACTTTTTGGAAATTAAGTTTTGGATCCATCTTCGTGTACCGTCAACATGGTGCGAGTAGGGAAGGCAAAATCCGTTTCATGCTCATCCACAATACGATAAATTTCAAAATTCACGATCTCTCGGACTCGGAGGTATTCGTTATAATCCGGTGTTTTGACCAAATAAATTATTTGGAGATCGAGAGAACTTTCTCCGTAGCCAAAAAAAGTAACATTAGGATTTTCTTCGATTAAAGGATTGGATTGAAGAACATCCTGAATACAATGGATGATAGACTTCAGTGTTTCGGGCTTGGTTTGGTAGATGAGGCCCAACTTGAATGCGGCTCTACGGTGCGTGCTTTCGGTGATATTGTTTAGGGGCTCGGTGACCAAGGCTTTGTTAGGAACAGTTACATAACTTTTGTCTAAGGTCCGCAGGCGGGTTGAACGGAAGCCTACATGTTCGACCGTTCCTGTAATGCCTTTAAACTCAATGGTATCGCCCACCGTAAAGGGCTTGTCGAGAAAGATGGTGAAGGAACCCAACAGGTTGGCGAGGCTTTCTTGAGCCGCTAAAGCCACCGCAAGACCTCCAATCCCCAAGCCTCCCACCAAGGCCGCGATGTTGGCCTGGAATACAATGCCAATGACAAACAGAAACGCGGATAAAATCACTCCAACCTTGATGCCGTCCTTGATGTACGGTACCCATTGCGCCCTGGCTGGCTCGCTGCTGATTTCGCTTTTATCTTGCCAGACGCTAGCAACGAAATCTGCAATTCTTAACAATATTTTTGATACAGTCCAAACCAAGCCTAACTGCAAGACAATATCCAGGTAAAAGGCGATGCGGTATGGCTTTCCAAACCAATGAAAATGTTGGGGAATGTATAATATGCTAAGCGCAATATAAAAGGCTAACAGAACCAAAAGACGACGCAAGTTTCTTCCGGTAAGATCGTGAAATCGCCTCCGTTTCTCAGGGCTTCTTTCGCTAAAAGCCCTGTAAAACAACCAGTTCAAGGAGTTGGCCAGAGGCCTGCGGAGCAGAACGGTCCCTAATACCAAGCCTATGGCCATGAGCCATTGGAAATAGGTTTGACTTGCCAAGGACTGCGAATGAAGGAATGCAATCATGATCTTGTTTTCAATGTTTGGAAGAATGCATAAGTTGATCCAAAGCCTTGGCATAGGCCTGTACACTCAAATGATGGGTAACCTCTTCGGAAGACAGGGGGTTATAGACAGGCATACAAGCAATGACCGCTTCCCGAACGATGGTGGCTACATCTCGGAAAATTGCACGCGCATCGAGCGCTATGTTTTCTTGCATAAGGTATCCAAAAACACGGGCCATTCCGCAATTTGCCACAAAATCAGGAATCAATGCAATACGACTATCAACGGCCTTGGAGATAGGGCCCATGAAAATTTCAGAATCCGCAAAGGGCACGTTGGCCCCGGAGGAAACAAGTTCTAATCCATTGTCCATCAAACTTTGAATTTGATTAAGGCTGACCAGGCGCGAAGCAGCCGCCGGAACGAATACATCCGCTTGTTGTTGCCAAAATTGTGCTTCGATTTGATGGCGAGGCTCAACACCTTTTTGCTCAGGATTTATCGCGTTCCCTAAACGGTTTTGAAGCATGGCGAGGCATTGTGCCAGGTCCATAGGCTCATTGTTCTTGGCCAACCAAGCGTATTCCAGGTCTAAAATACCCTGAATCCGCATGCCCGCATAACACAAATAATAAGCGGTTGTTGCAGCGACGTTTCCCCAACCTTGAATCAAAACCTTACGGCCTTCAAAAGACGGGTGCCCATGCAATATCCAGGATCCTTCACTCTCCAGGGGAAGGGTAGCCCCTGCCTTGTGGGCATAATAGGAGAGAATGGATTCCGCCACGCCCCAACCTGTAATCAAATCGGCCACGGTATAGCTGCCCTGCGGAGCAAAGGGGTGCATGGGGCTTAATTCTTGATCTTGAACTAGCATGCTCACTCCTTCCCTGAGCTGAGCAATACGCATTTCTCGCAACGAACGTCCAAAATGGCCTTGTACAACGCCTTGTTGGGGGTGTTGGAGATCGTTGACCAAGGTGTAGGGAATGACCTCGTGAATCTCGTCTATATTCAAATCCCCCCCAGTACCGTAATAATTTTTGAGTAGAGGGTCAAGGGCTTTGTACCAACGCCTCAAGACTTCTTCCTTGCGCGGGTCGGCTGGGTCAAAGTCGATACCGGATTTCGCTCCGCCAATCGCTGGGCCCGAAACGGTAAATTTAATTTCCATGGTTTTGGCCAATGACTCTACTTCACGTCGGTCCAACCCTTTGCGCATTCGGGTTCCACCTCCTGCCGCCCCCCCCCTTAGGGAATTAAGGACAGCCCAGCCCCTTGCCCCCGTGCTTGCATCGTTCCATTCAAAAACAATTTCAGGAGCTTGACGCTCAAAGGCTTGAAGCCTTTCAATAACTTGACTATCAGACATAAAGAGTACTCGACGCTAAAGTGCCGGGTTGCTCAAAGATAGTTCAATTAGTTTTTGCGAAGCAAATGATTTTCTAACTCAAGGATACGGGGAAAGAGCTCAGCAGCCTCTTTGGCCTCGTGCCGCAACCAGCTTTCCCGAAAGGCGAGAAGATTACCCCATAGACCGCGACCTATATCCAAAGCGCTTTCTTGGTTCGCATCTCCTTGATTCAGCCTTACACCATTAGTATCGGAGGAGGTTTTGAATTCTGTCGGAATTCGCAATAACAAATGTTCGAGCAAATCCACTAAGACGATAATTTCTCCATCGTCAGTGAGGGATTTATCATCCAAAATTTTGAATGCCTCCTGTGTAGTCACTTGGGCCGAACAGGCCTCATGAAGCTCGATAGCATAAGGAAATAATTCCTCTTCCTCCAGCAGGAAATGGCAAGAGATTTCCGCACAGAGGGTTTCGAATTCGTCCCTCAGGATAGCAAGCTGAGGAAGGTCAGGCGGATAGCCTTTGCTTTCCCATGCCTCCCATTGCTCACGGATGGGGCCAATCCATGCACCCAAAAGCCGGACATGGTCAGCCCTTAAGGCATACACGAGGTCGATACTGGATTCCTGTTGATCAGCCTGTTTGGAGGGCTTGGATTCGGGATTTACATTAGAATCTGCGATAGGAATCAAAAAGTTGAGCAAAGTGTAGGTGTTCCAACCGACATGGTTGGCGGCCTCGCCCACCGTGATGCAGTCATGGACCGCATCGGGGGGAAGGCCCAAGCGCTCTAATTCAATTCCAACGGTGGGAAACACCTTCAGGATATCGCAAATGCTGGTTTGAGGCTTCCATGAGGGGACGAAGGGATAACGAGGGCTCATTAACGGTAAACAGTATTCCATAATGACCAAAGTCTGCCCAAAAGGTTTTGGGAAAGCCAATAAAAAGATAGCCTTACCTTTGCCAATTCCCTATGGAAAGCCCCTCGCCTACTCACATCCCTCCATCTCCTGCTTCGGTATGGCATGTCTTCGAAACCGGCCAAGGCCCGAATTTGGTTATCCTGCACGGTGTATTTGGTTCAGGCGATAATTGGCTGACTGTTGCCCGGCGATTGGAGCATCGCTACAGGGTTTTTCTCCCCGATCAGCGCAATCATGGCAAATCCTTTCATTCGGATGACTTTGGCTATGATTTGTTGGCCGACGATTTGAGGCAGTGGATGGACCTGAAGGGCCTCGATAAGATTCACCTTGTGGGCCACTCCATGGGAGGTAAGGCGGCCATGCGCTTTGCGGCTCAGGATCCATCGCGACTTTATTCCCTGACAGTCGTGGACATTGCCCCCAAGGCCTATGCCCTGGATAATCATGCGAAAATGCTTGCCGCGATGCAGAACCTAGACCTGTCGGCTTGTCAAAGCCGTGGAGACTTGGACGCAGCTTTGCGGGATGATATCCCCGAACTTTCCACCAGGATGTTTGTGCTCAAGAACATAGAGCGCGATGAGCAAGGGCGTTTTCGATGGAGAATTGCCTTGGGGTCGCTCAGCCGCTCTTTGTCCTCCATAGGTGCGGCGCTGCCATCGCACGCCCCTCTGGCTATACCGGCTTTGTTGGTGCGAGGTTATAACTCAAATTATGTTACAGAAGAGGATTGGAGCGCCTTCCGCGAGCGGTTTCCTAACGCTGAATTTCATACCGTTCCCGGGGCGGGCCATTGGGTCCATGCCGATGCTCCGGATATCTTGTTGCCGTTATTGGCTCAATTCCTGGACCAACATTCGGCTCAATCCTGAATAATAAAAATAAACCGATGCCACGACCCAATCCCAAGCCCATGCCTGTTGTGGAATGCCATGTCACGGATATGGGGGTGGATGGCTTGGGTGTGGCTAGGGTTGACGAAAAGGTGGTTTTTGTGGAGGGCGGCATGCCGGGGGACCGTGTACAGGTCCAGATTTATCGAAACAAAGGCCGCTACGCCCAAGGTAGGGTCGTGGAACTGTTGGAACCATCATCCCATCGGGTGAGTCCGGTTTGCCAGCATTTTGGAACCTGCGGGGGTTGTAAATGGCAAAACATGGATTACCCCACGCAATTGGTTTACAAGACCAAACAGGTGCACGCCGCCCTTACCCGAATAGGGGGTCTTTCATTGGATGGGGTGATCGTTGAGCCGGCCCTTCCCGCCCCTGAGATCTATCGTTTTCGTAACAAACTAGAATTCACTTTCACCAACCGCCGTTGGTTGACCAGGGATGAATTGTTGCAATCCCAAGAGCAGTCTTCCTCCACCGAATCTACAACCCATGGCTTTCCCGGAACTGGACTTGGGTTTCATTTGAGCGGTCGATTTGAGCGAATCCTGCATATTGAAATTTGTTATTTGATGGATGAGGTGGCTGATATGATTCGCAATGCCTTTTATCAAAAGGCCATGGAACATAGCCTCTCGTTCTATGACATTCGATCGCGGCAGGGGTACTTACGAAATTTGATGTTACGAAATACGATCGATGGGCAATGGATGGTTCTGCTTTCGGTATCGGAGGATAAACCCGAGATCCTGCTTCCATACTTGGAGGCTTTGAGGCTCCTACTGCCTCAGGTGCAACAGTGGCTCTATACCATCAATACCAAGGTCAACGATAGTTTGGAAGGCCTTGAAATACAAGTGTATCAAGGCCAAAATCGCTTGACCGAAACTCTGGACGGTTTGCGATTTGGTATCTCGGCCACCTCTTTTTTTCAAACTAACCCCAGGCAGGCCTTGGCTTTGTATCGTTTGGCATTGGATTGGTGTGCATTGCAAGGGGATGAACTGGTATACGATCTGTACACCGGTACGGGGAGCATTGCCTTGTTTTTGGCCCGGCATGCTGCCAAAGTGATTGGAATTGAATACGTAGAGGCTGCTGTTGAAGATGCGCGACGCAATGCGGAAGCCAACGGAATACGCAACACTGAATTTTATGCTGGGGATATGGCTCGGCTCTTGAATCAGGATTTTTATAGCGCTCACGGTCGGCCTAAAGTGGTGGTGGTGGATCCGCCACGCGCTGGAATGCATGCGGATGTTGTTCAAATGCTGCTGAAGAGCAATGCAGAGAGAATTGTGTACGTATCATGCAATGCTGCAACCCAAGCGCGGGATTTGCAGGCCTTGAACGAGTTGTACCGCTTGGAGCGCTTTCGTCCAGTGGATTTGTTTCCGCAAACGGCGCATATCGAAAACATCGCTCTTCTCATCAGGCGTTAAATTTGCGCGCTCAACGAAGGTAGTATTCATGGAACAAGAGGCTGAATGGAACGAATTAGAAAGGGATTTGGGGTATTATGCCTCCTATCTCCAGGGAATAGCACACGAAGTCCTGGATAGCGGAACCTCCAAATATCCAGTTTTCATTGCTTACGAGGATCAGCATTTGGATCTTGGCAGGCCCCTCTTGGATCATCGGCAATTGGATACCCGCTGGAGCGTTCGGGCCTCCGTTATGGAGGAATTCATCAAGAAAGGCCTCTTGACCAAGGAACAATTCGCGGCTTTCAAACAAAGCTGGAAAGACCCCAATGATTTTATGTGTGTTTTTGTGGTGAGGCCATCGCAACCCATGTTTGTTTATTTCCCGTACCCACGTCCCGAAACCTTGGGACTCGACGAGCTCTAATGAGCCGTTCAACTCAACCTACGAAATGAAGGAAAACCACACATCTTGGTTGAAGCCGTGGGAGATTCGACTTTTTCCGGTCTTTCTACTTTGGAAGTTGCCCCTGGCATGGTTGGCCGGTTTGAGGATTACTTACCTCGACAGCCGAGGGTGCGAAATACGCATGAGGCATTCCTTTTGGAACAAGAACCCCTTTGGTTCCATGTATTTTGCGGCCATGGCCATGGGCGCAGAAATGTCCACAGGATTGCCCGCCTATACGCATTTGCGCCGAAGACGTCAAAGCGTTAGTTTGTTGTTATCAGGAATGGAAGCGGTTTACCACAAGAAAGCTGTAGGACTGATTCATTTTCGCTTTGAAGGCATGAAGAGCCTTCTTGACAGCCTTGAAACCCTCCAAAAGAGCGGGGATACCTGCACAGTGCTTTTAGTTTCTCAATGTTTCAACGACCAAAAACAATTGATGGCTGAATTTCGTTTTACTTGGACATTTAAGCAACGCTGATTAGACCGCAATGAAAACTCGCCGCTGGAAGCCTTTGTTCGGAGCGCTGTCTGTGGGCACCGGGCTGGGCATGGCTGGTTTGGTTGCTTATCGGCTTTTGGCTCAACATTCACCCTCTGGCCCCCTTCCTATGATTACGCAAGATGCTCATTCTTTCAACTCGACTCACGATTCGACCAGCGATTCAGCCATGGATTATAAAACGCTTTCCGACGAAAACTGGCAAGAAAAGCTAAGCGCTGAAGAGTACCGTGTGTTGCGCTGCCAAGGTACCGAGAGACCCTACACTGGCGTTTATGAACAGTTTTGGGAAGCGGGAACCTATGTCTGCAAGGGATGCGGTGCAGAGCTGTTCAGGTCAGAAACCAAATTTGATGCAGGATGCGGTTGGCCCTCCTTTTATGAAGGAATCGCCTCGGACCGAATCCGTGAGATCAAGGATTACAGCCATGGAATGATACGGATCGAAGTGCGTTGCGCCCGTTGCGATGGGCATCTGGGACACGTTTTCGATGACGGCCCC
>SYHX01000039.1 GCA_005799025.1 Bacteroidota bacterium
CGTCACCTAAACGCATTTGTGCATCTCTATACATGGCATTTTCAATCTCATTTGGTGAATCCATTAATTCAGCCTTTTGGAGGGCCTCCTTCAGAAATCGAACAGCTTGAGCATGGCGTTCTAACCTAAACGCCAGCTGACCTAACTGATAATTTGCCGCAAAAGGGGTGCATCCCAATAATCTTAAATCCAGGTTGAAAAAGCCTAAATCAATAAAATTCTTCATCCATAAAAAAGCCTGGTTGTATTCGCCAACACGGTGATATAATTCAGATTTCCAAAAAAAGGTTGCTGAACGAATGGATGAATCTTCTTGATACAGAAGGGACGAATCCAAATAGCTTAGGGCATCTACGTACCTCTTTTGATTGAACAAGGTTACGCCTTGCTGATAATATAGTTTCTGAAGGATGGTCTTCACCCTTGATGTTTGATTGGATACCCCTTTAAGGATACGTAAGGACTCGATATAATGATGTGCCTTCATTGCCAAATCGCTTAGGCATTGGCTAATTTCTTCACGGTAAGTACTGCCGGGGTACTGAATTAAAAATGAACCAAGAACCCTAAAATTAGCAGGGGCTTCACCTATAACGTAACATAATTTAGCGTAATTATAAAAAGAAATCTCCCGTAATGTCCCATCAACTTCCAATTCAGTCACCTTCTGAAACGAAGTTCTTGCCCTTGCTAAATATCTATCAGAATTTCCTTCCAAACCCAAGGCCATCCATGCATGTCCTTGAACAAAATAACCAAGGGACATCAACGAATCCGTCCAAAATTCCACTCTTTGTAACAAATTAGTTACGGTATCCCAAGCACCCAATAAGCTGTACATTTGAGCGACTCGCAACGTATCCGCTGAATTTGTCTGTAATCCATAGCCAACTGCCTCTTGTAAATATCGAATAAACAACTGAGCGTCACGTCTTCCATAACTAAGATTCATCCCCAAAACATAAATCTCCTTTTTCTTAAATTGAAACAACCACCCACTTAAGGAATCAATTGCAGATAAAGCCGCCGTAGTATCTCCCTTGAGAGTACTTAACAAAATCCTAGTATAAGCACAAAGTGTATCGTATTGAGGATTGGCTGCCAAAAAATCTAATTTTTTTTGGGTCTCTTCGTAATTCCCCGATCGGAGATAATGACCCATTAAACAAAAACTAGCAGGATTTTGAAATTCACCGGAATAACTTGCCGCCTGTAACCAATGATCAAGGGCCCTTAAAGTGTCCTTGGGGTAAATAATTTGACCACTAAAATAATGGTACTGCTGAGCCTCTGAAAGATTAAGTCGATACCAATTCAATGAGTCCCATAATTCTATTACTTCAAATTCGCGATCTTGCCTAATGAGATATACACCGTATGCTAATTTGGATAGGTCCGATCTAGAATTATTTGGAAAATCTCTTAAGAACGCGGGAAAGAGAACTTCAACCTTAGGGTCTAAGCGAAAAGCGGCCTTAGTGCACTCTAACAGTCTTAAGTCTTCTTCAGAACAATTATTAGCAGTTTGGAATAAAACTAAATTCGTGTGCAGAGATTGTAGCGCTAAGTCCGCTAAATGAAATTCTTTGTTAATCGCCCATTCAATCCAATCCCTTCCCTGGGATTCAGGAACACGGATGGGCATTATTCCCTGGGCACTCGCTGTAATATTATTAAAAAGCAAAGAGGTCAATCCAGCTAGGCAGAGCCTCAGACAACTTATTATGATCCTATTATTGAGCATGGCTAATCAAGGACAAGTAAATTAGAATAGTCCCGTCGTTGAATGCATCAAAAAGTAACCTAGAAACTAAGTACCAAACCTAATGCAGGCAGGATCGGCAATTGGTCGACCCGACTGTATTGGATTCTGTCAAAGTAGAAAATATTACGACGGTCGTAAGCATTGGTAAGACTGAAATTAAAGTCCATTGATAAACGGTCATTCCATCCTTTCCGATAACGCAGTGCCAAGTCCAAACGATGGTAGGTAGGTAAACGGCCTTGGTTAAATCCTGCATACAAAACACCCAAAGACCCTCCTTGGTTGATATAATCCGTACCGGCACCAGCCCCAAAATTTAAATCAGGGTAAAAGCCCTGGGTTTGCGTAAATGGAAATCCAGAACCAAAGTTCCAACGACCTGATACTTCCCATTCCAATTGTTTACCAAAGGTATAGGTACTGACTACATTGATGTTATGGCGACGGTCAAAAACAGGATTGTAGGTGCGCGTTCCATCAAAGCGATCCACATAGGTCCAACTGTAGGTAGTCCACAAGTAAAACCTTTTGACATCGTATTTCACGCGGAAATCAAAACCGTATGCCCTTCCCCGTTCGATAATGAAGTCTTTTTTGAGGACATCGGGTTTTCCATAATTGCCTTCGACATCGTCAAAGATTTTGTCCCGATTAATGTTGGACAGCTGGGTAAATTGTTTGATATACGTTTCAGCGTTGATCTCCACCCGAGGGCCCAAATCAATCTCAACCCCTCCGACCAAATGATTGGCTTTCTGTAACCTGGAAGTCACCGGTTCTCCGTCGAAAGTTTTGGGAAGATTGTCCGGGCCTGAGAGAAAGCCAAGAAAAAGATTCACCACATCCCGGTCAGATGTCGCAGAAATTAAATTTTGAGAATATTTACCGCCAGCGATCTTGAATCGTAAATCAGGCCTTGCATTGTATTTGGCGCTGAACCGTGGTTCCAAGGACATCTCCGTGAGGCTGGAATAATAATGGGCGCGAAGTCCGGGCTCCACCACCCAATTATCAAACAACAAATTGTATTTACCAAAAACCGCAAGCTCGGTGGTGCTTTCCTGTTGGCGTATAATTTGTCCCGTCGAATTGGTGAAGTTGAAATCCGTATTAAGGCCCACCATATCAAACCCAAAATTAGCTTGACCTGAATTAAGGTATTGGGTTACGGAAACCGTACCGTTGAATCCAGTAATGGACGAGCGCCTTGGACGACCGTCGGCTTCGCGTTGACCTGATTCAAAATTAGAATACGCCAAATTCCCTGAGATCGTATTTCCTGCACCTTCGGGGATGAGTACAAATTGTGTTCCCGCTCCAGTTGATACCCAATCAACCTCCGCGATTCCCCTAAAATTGGCCTTATCCGTCATATTAAAACCAAACATTGAAAGCTTGGAACCGCTATTCGCTTTGAAGGTCGCTTTGCCGTACACGTCCAAAAACGAGAAGGGCAAACCCTGCGGCCCTGCGTACGAGTACAGCGCCTTGGATGTTTGATCCAGGTAGGAACCCTTGGCGCTAAAAATAAAAGTAGGAGCAAGCTTTTCAGGATTCCTCGACTTCCATAGAGGGCCTTCCAATACCAATCGGCTTAGGAATGGGCTTACCCCGAGCTTACCGCTCAGCTGTTTTTGGTTACCATCGCGGGTTGTTACATCCATGACTGCCGATATGCGACCTCCATGATTTGCATTGTAGGCTCCGGTATAGACTTCTGCGTTTTTGATAAGGTCTGTTTCAAAAACAGAGTAAAGGCCGATTGAGTGGAACGGATTGTACAAAAGCATCCCATCGAGCAACACTTTATTCATCACGGGGGAACCCCCACGGATATACAATTGCCCTCCTTGGTCCCCGGTGAATACCACCCCTGGTAAAACTTGCAAATACTGTGCAATATCGGCCTCACCACCAACCGACACCACCTGCGTTATTTGTTTGGGTGTAACCGTCTCCACGGAGACGCGTGTGTTGGTCAGCTGTTCTTGCTTTGCCCCCAAGACTTCAATCTCTTGAAGACCTATTGAGGATTTGGATAATTGCAAACGATAATTGAGCGTAGCCCCAGCGGTGATTTTCATGGAGATTCGTGCAGTATCATAACCCAAATAGGTACTGATCAAAACATAATTTCCTGGCGGGATATTTTTGATGGTAAAAAATCCATTGACATCGGTACTGGCCCCAATGGTCGTCCCTACCAAGAATACATTCGTAAAAAGAATAGGCTCGCCGCTGCTTTTGTCTATAACAGTCCCCCGAACTGTTCCGCTATTTTGGGCTTGTAGGCTAAAACATAGACCTAAAAGGAAAATTAAAATGGCCCAAAAGCCAAAAGAACTTAACGCCTTGAGTGTATACCCCATTAAGGTAAAATTAAGGCATAAAAAAGAAAATAGGACAAGCAATGGAGCCCTATGGAAACCTTTATTCCATCAAGCTTTGAGGGAATCAGAAACAGCTTTGGCTGCATCCTCGAGGGTAATTGCAGCCCGAATTGGTAATCCAGATGCCTCCAAGATGGCCTTAGCTTCGGTAGCGTTGGTCCCTTGCAGACGGACGATCAAAGGAACACGAAGATCACCCAAAGACTTGCAGGCCTCCACAATACCGTTGGCGACACGGTCGCAACGGACGATGCCCCCAAATATGTTGACCAGAATCGCCCGAACATTCGGATCCTCCAAAATGATATTAAAAGCCTGTGCAACCCGCTCAGCCGATGCCGTTCCACCTACGTCCAAAAAGTTCGCAGGACTACCGCCACTGAGTTGAATCATGTCCATGGTGGCCATGGCCAAACCAGCACCGTTCACCATGCAACCCACGTTGCCGTCGAGCTTAACATAGTTCAAATTAAACGATGCCGCCTTGAGCTCAGTGGGATCCTCTTCGCGAGGATCATGCATAGAAGCGATTTCAGGAACGCGCATCAAGGCATTGTCATCAATATTGACTTTGGCATCCACCGCCAATATGCGATCATCCGATGTTTTGAGTACGGGATTGATTTCGAATAGGGAAGCTTCTACACCTTCAAACGCTTGTACCAATTTTTGACAAAAGACTACCATCTGTTTGAATGCTTGACCTTTGAGGCCCAGATTCAAGGCCACCCTGCGGGCTTGATAGGCCTGAAAACCGATGGTAGGATCAATCCATTCCCTGTAGATTTTCTCAGGGTGCTTTTCAGCAACTTCCTCGATGTCCATACCTCCTTCGGGAGAATAAACCATTACGAACCCCCCCTTGGCCCGATCCAACAAGACCGATAAATAAAATTCCTGAATAGGTGTTGGCCCAGGAGCGTAAACATCTTCTGTAATCAAAACCGAGTGCACTTTCTTCCCGACAGCCCCGGTTTGTGGGGTTACCAACTGCATGCCCAAAATTTGGGAACTCAATTCCTGAACCTGGTCCAACGACTTGGCTAATTTAATTCCCCCACCTTTACCCCTGCCACCGGCATGGACCTGGGCCTTTACAACCCACCATCCGGTTCCCGTTTGTTCCTGCATCAAGGTGGCCGCATGGACAGCCTCATCGGGCGTCGTTGCCAAAAGTCCACGCTGTATGGGAACACCATATTGCGATAGCAAGGCCTTGCCTTGGTATTCGTGAATATTCATGGGAACAGGATTAAGGGTTACAAATTGTACAAATCAAGTTTGTTAACCCCCAAAGTCGTCAAAGGCTACGTGTTCCTTAGGAATACCCCAATCATCGCACATCTTCAGCACGGCTGCGTTCATCATGGGTGGTCCACAGAAATAAAATTCAATTTCTTCCGGTTCTTTGTGCTTACTCAAATAGTTATCAATGAAGGATTGGTGAACAAAGCCCAAGAATCCATCACCTTCCCGATCATCCAAACCCTGACTAACCTTCCAGTTGTCCTCAGGAACTGGCTCTGAAAGAACAACGTGGAAGCGGAAATTGGGAAATTCCTTTTCGATGGCACGAAACTCATCCACATAGAAAAGTTCACGCTTGGATCGCCCACCGTACCAATAACTAACCTTACGGCCAGTTTTGAGGCTGTGGAAAAGGTGGAAAATGTGAGCCCGCAATGGGGCCATACCGGCACCACCACCCACATAAACCATTTCTTTTTGGGTGTCTTTGATAAAGAAATCACCATAAGGACCGGAAATGGTCACCTTATCGCCTGGTTTACAATTAAAAACAAATGAGGAACACACACCGGGGTTCACCTTCATCCAGGCGTTACTAGCCCTATCCCAGGGAGGGGTAGCAATACGAATATTCAATTTGATGATATTTCCTTCTGCAGGATGGTTGGCCATAGAGTACGCCCGAAAGATGGGCTCAGGATTGACCATTTTGAGGTCCCACAATTTGAATTTATCCCAATCTTCTTTGAACTTATCCGAACCCGCTGGATCGTCCAAAGATGGTGCAATATCAATGTTTTTGAAATTCACCGTACATGCCGGAACATCCACCTGAATATACCCCCCCGCTTCAAAGTGAAGATTTTCTCCTTCTGGCAATTTAACGATAAACTCTTTGATAAATGTGGCCACATTGTAATTGGAGACCACTTCACATTCCCATTTCTTGATTCCAAAAATCTCTTCGGGAATTTGGATTTTCATGTCGTTCTTGACCTTGACTTGACAGGCCAAGCGCCAATGTTCGGCTTGTTCCCGCCGGTTCAGATGCCCTTTCTCGGTAGGCAACACGTCGCCACCTCCCTCCAAAATCTGGCATTTGCACATCGCACATGTTCCTCCACCACCGCAGGCCGATGGCAAAAATAATTTACGCTCGGACAACGTACTCAGAAGAGTGGAACCCGCCGCAACTTTCATGGGATTGGACGTATCTCCGTTAACGATGATTTGAACGTCTCCGCTATTGACCAATTTGGCCTGCGCATACATCAAAACAAAAACCAACAACAAAATGACCCCAGAGAAGGCCAAAATGGAATAGAAAATAATAGATAAAGTTGCCCCAGTTAACATCGTAGGTGGATTTTAAAGCGTAATACCCAAGAAACTCATAAACGCAATCCCCATGAGTCCAGTTAAGATAAAGGTGATGCCCAAGCCCTTTAATGGAGCTGGAACATCCGAATAGCGCAAACGCATACGAATAGCAGCAATCGCTACAATAGCAATCATCCATCCCACACCGGATCCCAAGCCAAAGACCGTGGCTTCTGCAAATTCATAATCCCTTTCTTGCATAAACAGTGACCCCCCCAAGATGGAGCAATTCACCGCAATCAAGGGGAGAAATATTCCCAAAGCTCCATACAGTTCTGGGGATAGTTTTTCGACCAACATTTCCACAAGCTGAGTCATAGAGGCGATGGTCGCAATGAACATAATGAAGGCCAAAAAACTCAAATCAATCTTGGCCAAGGACGGACTGATCCAAGCCAAGGAACCTTCTTTGAGAACTTTGTTGAGCAACAACCAGTTCAATGGTACGGTAATAACCATCACAAATATGACAGCAACGCCCAATCCAAGGGCCGTTTTCACATTTTTGGAAACAGCCAAATAAGAACACATGCCCAAAAAGTAGGCAAATATCATGTTATCGATAAAAATCGATCGTACAAAAACGGAGATCAAATCCGCGGCTAGAAATAAGGTGCTCATTCTTTTTCCTCCAAATGTTTAGCAAAACTTCTTTGAATCCAGATATAACAGGCGACCACAAACAAGGCGCCAGCTGGGATCATCATCAAGCCATTATTCACATAACCAGCCTCGTAAATGGCATCGGGTATCACCTTGAAGCCAAAAACTTTACCGCTTCCAAACAATTCCCGAAAAAAGGCGACGGTTAATATGACAACCCCGTAACCAAAACCATTCCCCAACCCATCAAGCAGAGAAGGATACGGTTTGTTTCCCATGGCATAGGCCTCTAGACGACCCATCACAATGCAATTGGTTATGATCAATCCGACAAATACAGATAATTGCTTACTCACATCGTACATATAAGCTTTGAGCATTTGGTCCACCAAAATGACCAAGACCGATACAACCGTTAATTGGACGATAATTCGGATTCGAGACGGGATCGCATTACGCATTAGCGATATCACCCAATTGGATAGAGCAACAACAGCCGTTACCGATATAGCCATCACCATGGTGGGCTTCATTTGAGTGGTTACAGCAAGGGATGAACATATACCCAAAACTTGTATTGTTACGGGATTATTATCGGATAAAGGATCGGTCAGAAGTTTACGTTCCTTCTTGCCAAGCAAGGGTTTTTTTTCAGCAGGTGGCTGAACGAGGACTTCACTCATAGGGCCTTGTTGTTTGAGTTTTGTTGAATATACTTTAGATAGAAAGCAATATCTTCTTCTAACATTTTACTTACGCCATTCGAGGTGATTGTGCCCCCGCTGATCGCGTCTACTGCATGAGGCATGCTAGCGTCATGTTTGCCTTTTTCGACTTTAATCGAAACAAATTGGCCTTGGTCGTTCAAAACCTTCTTGTTGTTGAATTGCTTTTCAAAGCCGTCTGTGTTGATCTCAGCACCCAAGCCAGGCGTTTCACCTTTGTGGTCAAAAATGGCTGATTTGACAGTGTTTCCGTCTTGGTCCAAAGCGAGATATCCCCAAACAGGCCCCCACAAACCAACCCCAGCCATTTGCAGGAGATAGGTCACTTTCCCCTCTTTGTCCTTGTAGATATAGAGTGGATAACGAACCTTGTAACTAGGGTTTTTCGTTTTCAATTTCTTTTCTGATGCCAAATCCAAGCTAATGGCCTCTAGGCCTTTGATAGGAGATCCCTGTTCGTCAATCACTACCCCCTGAACAAGCTCTTCAAATTTTTTGTAATCATTGGCGCCGTTAAGTCCAACTAACGATAGAATATTTTGTTGTTTTTCTTTGAGGACATTCTCGTCTTGGGCAGGCTTAAGAATAGTTGCAGCAGCGGCCAATAAGGCAGCCGATAAAGTCGTCACTAGCAGGGCGAAGACGATAGTACCTGAATTTCCTTTAGATGACATAGGTATAGCTAATAAAATATTTAGGCAAAAGAAGTTCGAGCCGCTAAGCGCTTGTTGCGACGAGCAATATTCGCTTGGACCACGTAATAATCGATAAGGGGAGCCATAACATTCCCAAACAAAATAGCTAACATAATTCCCTCGGGGTAGGCTGGATTAAAAACCCGAATCATCACCGCCAGCATACCCACCAAAACCCCATAAATCCATTTGCCTGTCTCGGTATGGGCAGCAGTTACTGGATCAGTAGCCATAAAAACCGCCCCAAATAGTAGCCCACCCATGGCCAGGTGCAGATAGAAAGGCATGTTCATGAAAGGCGTTATACCTATTCCATTAAAAATGAGACCCATCAACAAAGCCCCCAAAATTACCGAAACCATCACAACAGCTGAACCTATTCCGGTCAAAACCAAAAAGGCCGCTCCAAGAAGAATGGCGATTTTGGAGGTTTCTCCAATCGAGCCTGGGATTAATCCGACTACCATATCTTGCAAAGAATAATTCCAAGTTTGATCAGCAGAAATTTGGAAGGGAGTACCCGTAGCAGCGGCATTGGCCAAGGCCGTTGCCCCACTGTAAACATCCGGTTTATCAGAAATCCAAACCTGATCCCCGCTCATAAAAGTGGGGTAGGCAAAAAACAAAAAGACTCGGGCTGTAAGTGCGACATTGAGAACGTTCATTCCAGTTCCCCCAAAAACCTCCTTTGCAAAAACTACCGCAAAAGCAGTCGCCAATCCCACCATCCATAAGGGAATATCGGGAGGAAGAACCAATGGAATCAACATTCCGGAAACTAGGAATCCTTCGTTGATGGCATGGCCCTTTTTGGAGGCCACAAAAAACTCAATTCCTAATCCCACCGAATAGGAAACAACGACGATGGGCAGCACTTTAAGTGCTCCATAAAAGACTTTGTCCCAAAGACCGTTCAAGGGAGATCCGGCAAATTCACCCAAAGCCAAGAAATGCTGATGGCCCACATTAAAAATCCCAAAAAGCAAGGAAGGAACCATCGCCAGAATCACAAAAAACATGGTCCGCTTGAGGTCAATGCCTGCCTTGATGTGGGCACCACCATTGCTCACCCGGTCTGGGGTGAAAAGGAAGGTAGCAAAACCATCAAAAAGGGTATGAAATTGGCCGTATTTCCCGCCTTTCTCAAAGTCAGGACGAAGTTCCAGTATTTTCTTTTTTAGAAATTCCATGGGATAACTAAAATTGTAACGATTTGATTATTAATGGATAAAATTTATTCTTCTTCCTCAATCAACAAGTCGAGACCTTTACGGACCATTTCTTGGACGGGGATTTTGGATGTGCATACAAATTCACACAAGGCCACATCTTCTTCGTCCAATTCGTGAAGTCCTAACTGCTCCATTTCTTCTACATCCTGGTAATGAATAGCCTTGAGCAGGTAGGTTGGCAACAAATCCATCGGCAAGACTTTCTCGTATTGACCTGTCATCACAAAAGCCCGCTCTTCACCGTGGGTATTGGTATTGACCTGGTAGGTACGATTGCTCAACCAACCCGACAAGAAAGACTTGGAGATATCCGGACGGGAATAGGATGGGAGCAACCAGCCCAAAAACTCCAAGTCCCTGCCTTCGGGGATTACACTCAATTGATCGTGGTAAAATCCAAGAAATCCGTTCAAATCAACTTGCTCACCACTTAAAACGTCACCGGATATCGTTCGATGCTCTCCAGCTTGCAAACCAGCGCTTTTGATGATGCTGGAGACAGAGGCCCCTAAAATCGCCTGCACATAACCCGGCTTTTGCAGGGATGAACCACCGACCGCGACCCAACGACGGGCATCGTAATACCCCGTCAAGAAGAGACGACCCAAAATAATGACATCAGCAGGAGTCATGGTCCAAACACAATCCCCCTTGCCAATCGGGGCAAGATGGTGCATCTGTATACCCACATTTCCAGAGGGATGGGGTCCATCAAATTGAGGGACCTGTACGCCTAGGGCTGCGGTAAAGAGCTTGGAACGAGTAAGACTCTTGTGAATGTTCAAGTAAACCTTGCCCGTACACAGTTGTTGGAGGACCTTGAGGCCCTCAGCAAAGGCGGTAGGGTCTTGTTCAACCTGAAAATCACGATCTGCAGCCATAGGGGCTGTATTGAATGCGGAGATCACAATACAGCGGGGTTGGGCATCGGGCCTCGCCATGCGGTTGTACGGTCTTTGACGCAAGTGAGCCCAGACCCCGGAGGTCATCATTTTGGAGCAAATTGCATCGGCATTCAATTCCGTGGGATTAGCGGATCCAAAATCCAAATAACGGGTTTCGGCATCTCCTTCCAGGACGATTGCCTCCAAGACCCTTTTGGGGCCACGTTGAATGCGAAGTACTTTGCCACTTACCGGACTGCATACGAACAGTCCAGGAAAGGCCTTGTCTTCCATCAATGGGGTTCCCGCCAGTACCGTAGTTCCTTCTTCGACCAAGAGCCGAAGCTTCTGGTATCGAAAAATGGTAGGCCTGACGGCACATTGTTTGTAATCGGAAGAAAAAACGTTTTGGGTGCTGGGAGTGCCTACGAGCTTGATGTCGTACCCCCTACGAAGACTGATGATTTGAGCCATAATGAATTTGCGCGACAAAAATACATTTCAAAACCACCGTTAATTCAAAAATAAAGCATTATTTTGTACGAAATGAATCCAGCAAATTGGTCTTGGCCTGGCCTCAAACAGTTCGCACATTGGCAATGCTCTTGGACGGTTTGTCTTCCCGTCCGATCAGACCAAAGAGGACGACATCGCCAACTTTGCATTGCCATAGGGTTTTTATTATTCAACCCCTTATCGATCAATGCTTTGAGCTCAAATGTAGGGCCTACCGTTTACCAGGATCAAATCTGGGAGGAGGATATTCACTCGGTACGACTGCATACCGACCAAGACCCTTTCGGTTCACCCGTTTGGGAATTGGAATCGGAAAACCCACCTTTAATTCTACGTTTCGATGACATGGCTGGGGGATACAAACCCTATACCGTTCGATTAATCCCCTGCCGCCGGGATTGGACAGCCTCCGATTTGTTCGAAGCCCAAGCCATGGAGGGCATCGGGCAGGAACTGATCCAACAGCATCGGTCTTCGTTCAATACCCTAGATCAATACACCCATTACAGCCACCCTATTCCATCCGAGGTCCTGCGGCCGAAGGTTTCAGGTAATTTTGCTGTGGTGGTCTATGCGGATCAGGACCTGCAGGAAATCGTTTTGACCCGAAGGCTTTTGGTTTTGGAAAACCGTGTTTCGGTTTCGGCTTTGGTGCGAAGAGCCTACGCCACCAGCGAACAAGCCGAAGCCCAGCAACTTGACTTGGAGCTTGGCATTGGTAAATTGCTCATCAACCAACCCGCCATGGATCTTAGTTTCCAAGTGATGCAGAACGGTGATTGGAGCAGTCTGCGCAAGGGTCCGGGTTTCCCCACTTTTTTGGCACCCCAACAATGGACCTACAGGGGGCAGCCTGAACTCGTTTTCCTCGGCAACAACGAATACAGGGCCGTGGATCTGCGTACCGTTCGCGCCCCTGGTCGTCGAATTTCCAAGATTATACGCACGGTGGACGGATACCAGGCATGGGTCGAAAACGACCAAACCCTGGCAACCAAACCCCATCTCAGCCAACGGGATTTGAACGGACGTTCTTTGATTCAAAATTTTGAGCAAAGGACCCCCTATACCGAATCCGAATACGTATGGACCACCTTCGCCCTGGAGCCAAAATTGAACGAAAGCTGGAGCAAGGTTTATTTGCAAGGGGATTTTGGGCAGGCGGCCTGCGATGAATCCATGCTAATGGAATGGCAAGAAGAAAGCGGACTTTATGTGAAGTCCCTTTATCTCAAGCAAGGTTTCTACGATTACCGCTACCGAACCGGTGAGGCCCTCTGCGAATCCATTTCTATCGAAGGCAGCCACAGCGATACCGAAAATGATTACGAAATTCTGGTGTACTATCATCCACCAGCCGGTATGGCTTACGATCGACTGGTGGGTTATACCAAGGTTAATTCCATGGGACAGAAAAGTCGCTAAATACTATAACAATGCATTAGCAAGGTTGGCAAGGTCCGAAAGCTCCCCTTTCTCCATCGTGACATGGGTAAAAATGGGCTGTCCTTTAAGCTTATCCACCAGGCAGGATAGCCCGTTGGAGTGGGCATCCAAATACGGGGTATCGATTTGGTTGATATCGCCGGTGAATATCATCTTGGTCCCTTCCCTTGCCCTGGAAATAATCGTTTTGATCTCGTGCGATGTCAGCTTCTTTGATATGCAATTCTATGTTACGTATTATATGATCCACCTTGTGTTCTCCAAGATTTTGTGTGCATCCGCCGAGGTGTCCTTTCGCATTTCAGCCCGTAGTCGTCCTCCGGATGCCCTTGGAATTTCGATCTAATCGGATAATTTTCTGGATTGAGAACGTTGGTCCAGAAAGCGAATAAACTCTCGCCATTCAAAATTCAGGGTGTCATTGCCTTTTTTGAATTGATCCAATTCTTCGAGCAACGTAATGGGCAGGGCGACATCGTGCTCATGAAAATTATTGACCGCGTGATGCTCTTGCAGGAGGACCGAGGTGTCGAGAACAAAGATTTTTGGGGGCTTGGGCTTGGCTTTTGGCATGACCTGAATTTACACCCCGGCGCCCTCTCTTCCCTATCTTTAAGCCTCTCTTTCACCATTTAACTATAAATTCATGCCACGCCACGTATCCCCCAACGACCCTTGCCTGGTTGCTGTAGCCCGTACCCCCATTGGGAGCATGGGCGGTTCTCTGGCCAGCATTTCCGCCACGTCTTTGGGCAGCATCGCCATCGCAGCCGCTTTGGAAAAAGCCGGCCTCCAAAACGATGGCCCAGCAGGTATTCTGGGGATTGATGAGGTCTATATGGGTAATGTCATCAGCGCTGGCTTGGGGCAGGCACCCGCTACCCAGGCCGCTGTCGGCGCAGGCATCGCCAAAAGCACCCCATTCACCACCGTCAACAAGGTTTGTGCATCGGGCATGAAGGCCGTAATGCTGGGAGCCCAATCCATTGAACTTGGGCAGAACCGCGTGGTGGTCGCCGGTGGCATGGAGAGCATGAGCCAGGTTCCGTATTATTTGGATCGGGCCCGCAATGGTTACAAGTTTGGGCATGCCCAATTGGTGGACGGCATCCTCAAGGATGGTCTTTGGGACGTTTACCACCAATACCACATGGGTAATGCCGCAGAATTGTGCGCCCGCGATATGCAAATTTCAAGGGCTGACCAGGATGCCTACGCCATCGAGTCCTATCAAAGGGCAGCCGCTGCCTGGCAACAAGGCAAATTCACCGCCGAATTGGCGGTGGTGAATATCCCAAGCCCCAAAGGCAGCACAACGACCATTATCGAGGACGAAGACTATACCAAAGTCAATTTCGAAAAGATCCCCAGCCTCAAACCCGTCTTCGAAAAAGAAGGAACGGTCACCGCCGCCAACGCCTCCAACCTGAACGATGGGGCCTCGGCCGTAGTTCTTATGTCCTACGGCGAAGCCCAAGCCAGGGGCCTTATACCCTTAGCAAGAATTTTGGGATACGCCGACGCTCAACAAGCGCCGGAATGGTTCAGCACCGCACCGTCCAAAGCTATTCCATTGGCCATGCATCGGGCCGGCATCACCTCCCAGGATGTGGACTTTTACGAAATCAACGAAGCTTTTTCGGTGGTTTGCGTAGCCAACAATCGACTCTTGAATCTGGACCCGGCCAAAGTCAATTTCTACGGTGGTGGAGTTTCGATCGGTCATCCGATTGGGAGCTCGGGTTGCCGAATTTTGGTGACCCTCTGCAGTGTTTTGCACCAAGAAAATGGACGTATCGGGGTTGCCGGCATCTGCAACGGAGGCGGCGGAGCATCCGCCATGGTTTTGGAACGCCTTTAATTTCGCGACACCCCTCGGAGCAACCCAAATTGGGAAGAAGGCAGTATCTTTATCCTTCCTCAATCGTTGGATTTTCCTGCAGGATGCCAGCGAACAACACCCTGGTCGGGTGGCCGAGTGGCTAGGCAGAGCTCTGCAAAAGCTCCTACAGCGGTTCGAATCCGCTCTCGACCTCCAAACAGCGATGAGCCCGCTGGCCCTTAGGATTGTGGGTTACTCGTAACGTAATGCTTCAATAGGATCCAAGGCAGCCGCTTTGGCTGCAGGATAGTAGCCTGACACAAGGCCCACCATCAAACATAACACAATTCCGCTGGCCATCCATGCCCAGGGGATAATGAATCCTACGCCCACCATCAGCGCAACTGAATTACCGATGATGATGCCTAGAGCGATGCCCACGAGGCCACCAATTTGACCGATAACCAAGGCTTCCAAAAGGAATTGTTGACGAATAGCGGATTGAGTAGCTCCCAATGCCTTGCGAGTGCCTATTTCACGGGTTCTTTCCGTCACCGAAACCAACATAATATTCATGAGACCAATAGCTGCGCCCAGCAAGGTGATTAGACCTATAGCTTTGGCAGCTATGTCAATAAAGGCCAGATTCTCAATCAAACTCCTGGCAAAACTATCGGATTTGGAAATCGCAAAATTATCCGGATCTTGGCGGCTTATTCGTCTAATGTTGCGAAATAGCCCTGTCGCTTCTTGCTCGGCATAAGCGAGTTGATTGGGATCCGATAAGGTGTACGAAATCACGTAAGAGCGATCCACCGATGGGTAATAGGATTGGATATGCTTCAAAGGCAAGACACAGACACGATCGCTGTTATTCCCAAACCCGGAACCTTTGGAGGCAATAACCCCGATAACCTGGTAGCGTGAACTTCCAACCGAAACTTGTTGGCCGCTCACGTTCTCATTACCAAAGAGTTTACGGGCTACCTCTGACCCCAGCAAAATGACCGCAGAGCCGTTTTGGAGTTCCACGGCCGAAAAATTACGCCCGTGGCTCAAGGTATACCCCCCCACCCTCAGATAGTGCTCATCCGATCCCATTAGGGTCACGTTGGGATTGGTTTTGCGTCCCTTCCCTTTGATCACTGCCGTCCAACTCACATTGCCTGAAATTGAGCCATGTCCTGGGAAATCGAAGCGCTCCATAAAAGTCTCGGCCTCCCTGAAAGTGATGGGCCGGTACTGTATCCTTCGGCGCCTGTTTCCAAACCCACTCGCGGAGGGTCGGTTGCGGATCACCAAGGTATTGGACCCCATGCTGGAAAATGTATCGGTGATGGATTTCTCCAACGCGTCGATGGAGGTCAAAATGCCCACCAAGGCGGTGATTCCTATTCCTATAATTCCAGCGGTTAGGGAGGTTCTCAGCCGGTTACCCCCCACTGCCTTCAAGGCTATTCTCAGATTATCAGTCCAACCAAGAGTTGCTGTGGAAGCTTTCATTACTGAATCGAGGTTTCATGGCCGCCAAGATAGGCCCTGCACGGTCTTTGTCCTTATTTTCGCCAAGCGATAAACCATAAACATACACCATGACCTTTGATTTGGAAATGCTCCGCCAACACTACGCACAGTGGAACGAGCGCTGCGCAGCGGTGCGAGAAACCTGCAATCGGCCCTTGACCCTCACCGAGAAAATTCTTCTGACCCACCTTTGGTCGGAATCCAATGTTTCACCCAAAGACCTGAAGAGAGGGGTTCATTATGTTGACTTTGCCCCTGACCGAGTGGCCATGCAGGATGCTACCGCTCAAATGGCCTTGCTGCAATTCATGCAAGCCGGGAGACCTTCTGTTGCTGTTCCCAGCACGGTACATTGCGATCACCTGATCCAAGCCAAATCAGGAGCCGCTGCAGATCTCCGCGAGGCCGTAGACAAAAACAAAGAAGTTTATGATTTCCTTTCCTCGGTCTCCGATAAATACGGTATTGGCTTTTGGAAACCAGGCGCAGGTATAATTCATCAAGTTATTTTGGAAAATTACGCCTTTCCGGGTGGACTCATGATTGGGACAGACTCCCATACCCCCAATGCGGGTGGTCTGGGAATGATTGCGATCGGGGTGGGGGGAGCAGATGCCTGCGATGTGATGGCAGGACTCGCATGGGAGCTTAAAATGCCACGCATCATCGGAGTACACCTGCAAGGTAAACTCAGCGGATGGGCCTCTGCCAAAGATGTGATCCTCAAGGTCGCTGGCATTTTGACCGTCAAAGGCGGGACCGATGCTATTCTAGAGTACTTTGGTGACGGGGCTCAAAGTCTCTCAGCCACAGGTAAATCCACCATCTGCAACATGGGCGCGGAGATCGGTGCAACGACCTCCATCTTCGGGTACGACCAACGCATGGCCGAATACCTACGGGGCACCGGTCGAGAGGATGTTGCTGCGATGACCGATGCCATTGCCCACAACTTGTCCGGAGATTCGGAAGTCTATGCCAACCCCTCCACCTATTTTGATCAGGTGATTGAAATCAACCTTGACGAATTGGAACCCCATATCAACGGCCCCTTCACCCCGGATCTGGCCTGGCCATTGAGCCAATTTGCCCGGGCTATTCGACAGCACGGGTGGCCTGCCAAGTTGGATGTAGGCCTGATCGGTTCTTGCACCAATTCTTCTTATGAAGACATCAGCCGGTCAGCGTCGATAGCAGCTCAAGCCGCCACCAAAAAGCTCAAGGCTAATTCGGAATTTACCATCACTCCCGGTTCCGAGATGGTGCGATATACCGTGGAAAGAGATGGGCTATTGGAACATTTCGATGCCATCGGTGGTGTGGTCCTTGCCAACGCTTGCGGGCCGTGCATTGGCCAGTGGGCGAGGCACAGCGATGATCCACAGCGCAAGAACAGCATTATCACCTCCTTTAATCGAAATTTTGCCAAACGCAACGACGGTAACCCCAATACCCATGCCTTTGTTGCCTCTCCTGAAATTGTCACCGCCTTGGCCATTGCAGGGGATTTGACCTTCAACCCCATGACCGATTCACTAGTCAACGCTGATGGTGTGGAGGTAACTTTGGACGAGCCTCAAGGCTTGGCTTTTCCACCCAAAGGCTTTGATGTGGCCGACAACGGATACCAAGTGCCGGCTGCAGACGGGGCTACGGTGAGAATTCATGTAAATCCCGATTCAGATCGCCTTCAATTGCTGGATCCCTTTGCTGCATGGGACGGCACAGACCTCATGGCGATGCCGCTGCTGATCAAAGCTGAGGGCAAATGCACTACAGATCACATCTCCATGGCCGGACCGTGGCTCAAATACCGTGGGCATTTGGATAACATTTCCAATAATATGCTCATCGGCGCGGTCAATGCCTTCACAGGACAAACCAATTCCGTTCGCAATCAATTGACCGGAACCTACGGCGCCGTACCCGATGTGCAGCGCGACTACAAAGCCGCAGGGCTTGGTTCGGTGGTTGTGGGTGACGAAAATTATGGTGAAGGCTCATCGCGCGAGCATGCTGCAATGGAACCGCGACATTTGGGCGTTAAGGTTATCCTTGTCCGATCTTTTGCCAGAATTCACGAAACAAACCTTAAGAAACAAGGTATGTTGGCCTTGACTTTTGCGAACAAAGCGGATTATGACCTTATCCAAGAAAACGACCATCTGGACGTTTTGGGCTTGAACGATTTTCGCCCTGGTCAGCCGTTGCGTATGCGTTTGCACCATGAAAACGGTTCGGAACATTTTCTTGAACTTAATCATAGCTACAACGAAGCTCAAATCGCCTGGTTCCGCGCAGGGGGTGCCTTGAACATTATTCGAGCACAGGCTTCTGTATCCTAATCCAGTCGGCCAATATGAAATTCCTTAAAGCGGTTGCTCATCAACTTTGTGAAGCAGAGCACCCTGCCCTTTATCGAGTTGAAGTAATTTTTCCAGCAGTCAGGCCCGTTTCACCATTTCTTCAGGCCCTATCGAAACAATTGGGGAAACCCTCTCTTGCGCCTGCTTGCTTTGCCCTCGATGACTGGGTTTACCAACGCAGCGGACTCCGCAGAACCAATCGTTTGCATTTGATTTCCTTACTCCATCAAGCGTATGTCCATGCCGTTGACAAAGAAGGTTCTGTACCGGATAACCCGGATCAGTTCCTGGCCTGGGCCCCCGGACTTCTAAGTGATTTTGAGGAAGTGGATGCTCATGTGTTACCATCAGGGGCACACCCTCTACCTGCCGAGCAAGTTTTCCGCTACCTGCACCAACAGAAAGCCGTCGAAATTTGGAATCCATCGGGAGAAGAACCCTCACAGGCTGAGGTGGAATACCTACGCTTTTACAACCTGATTTATCCCACTTACCTGGAATTTCGACGCCTCTTGGAATCCGAAAAAGTAGACTACCCTTCCGGTGCCCTTCGAAAATTATTAGATTCCATAAGCGATTCAGGTGAATGCGATGATCAAGTGGATGCCATCTATTGGGTAGGCTTCGACCATGTGACTCCCTTGTTACAAAAGGTCATCGAAAACCTGCATCGGTCAACCAAGATTTATTGGATTACCGATAGCGACCGCTATTATCTCGACAGCCCAGTACACCTTGCGGGGCATTGGTTGAGGCAAATCCCCGATGCTGAACCTTTCTCCAACATAATGCCGGCGAACGAACATCTCTCCGGTGGAACTCCAAAATTGATACAATGTTCCTGCACCGGAACCATGGAACAGATGGATGCCGGTATTGCGCAGATCAAAAAATGGCTAGAAACTAGCATTCAACCCAGACAAATTGGATGGATCGTGGGCGAATCATCCCAAGTTTGGCCCCTGCTGATGCATTGGGATTTGGCCGAAACTGGACTGCACCTGGGCATGCCCTTGGATTTGCGATGGACATCTGCTTATTCCTGGGCCATGGCTTACATAGAAATTCTGCAAGGACTGAATTTCAAAGGCAAAGTAAATTCGATGGATTGGAGCGAGTGGATCAACAACCCGTTATGGTCCAAATTGAATTTAAACCCCTTGCAAGGCCATGAAGAGACCCCCAAAACACCCGCCTTCCTGTACTCAAAAGACCTTCTGTCCTATCAGTACCAAGGTTTACCGCTAATCCCTTCTTCTTCGGAAACCAACAAGGCCACCTTGGGCTACCTCCATTTGGCCCAAATTGCTACAGCCCTCAGCGAATCCAAGGACAATGTTATTGCGCCTATGGAACAGCATGCTCTTCGATCTCTTGCCAATTTGGTTCATCAAATTGCCGCACGACTGCTACCCTCCGAAAACCCTTGGGCCGTTTGGCGCAAAATGTGGGGGATGCATCTAGGATCCGCTGCGCTGAACCCCGAAGGAAATGCACGTGAGGGGATCCGCCTGATGAGCCTTTCGGATACTTTGGCCATGGACTTTGACTATATGGTATTCAGCGGGCTCAACGAAGGTGTCCTTCCTCGTCCAGGCAGGTACAAGGGTATGCTTAGTTTTGATTTGCGAAGATCTTTTGGTCTGCCGGAACCTTGGGCGGAAGAGGCGCGTCAAGCCTACGCCTTTTACAGGTTGTTGCAACATTGCTCCGAAGCCTTATTGCTCTACGCCCATAGCGGGGCAGATGGCAAAGTCACCGAAAAAAGTCGTTTTCTGCAGCAGCTGGACTTGGAATACCGAGGGTCAATGCAAACCACTCACCGAGAATTACCTGTATATCTCCCTCCCACCACGGATCATTCCATTACCATCCCCAAGACGGAGGCTGTTCTGGACCTGCTTCGTCAAAAGCTTCGCACCAAATCCATTAGTCCATCATCCTTGAGTATCTACCTTAAATGCCCTCTACGGTTTTGGTTCGCTTATGTTAGGGATCTGAAGGCCACAGAAGAAATTGAGGAGCAACTCAATGCAGGTCAAATTGGCAGTCTTTTTCATTTGACCCTGGAAAACCTCTTTGAACCGATGGAAGGACAAGATCTGCTTCCTGAGCATTGGAATGCACTCTTCGAACAAATTCCTGAGGCATGGGATAAGGCCTGTAGCCACAAGGATTTCAAACATTATTCCTTTGATCAAGGCGTGAATGTTTTGGTGAAGCGCATGGGGCTCCAATTCTTGGAGGAATATTTCCGCGGTGAAGCGAAACGCAGCCAGCATGTACGCATTCGGCTTCTTGGCCAGGAACTCAAATTTGATCAGGCGACCTTGGAGGTGGACGGCATTTCAATCGCATGGAGGGGGCGCTTGGATCGTTTGGAAAGCAATGCGGGGAGATCACGCATTGTGGATTTCAAGTCCGGGAACATGACCAGCAATTCCAAAGAACTGGAACTCGAATCTTTGGACATCGCTATGGATGGGGACCATGACAAAGCCTTTCAGCTCTTGTGTTACGCTTGGTTGTCCCATACGAACCCCCAGCCCCAGCGTCGTAACCAAGCCGTACTCGATGATCCTATAACTCTTCCCCTGGAGTTGGGGATCGTACCTTTGCAGCAAGCTGCGAGAGGCACCCGTTTGCTCAAGGTGGGTGGTCAAACTGAAATCGATCTCTCCACCATCCTTGCCTTCGAGGATCTCCTGCGTGGCATCTTTCGCGAACTCTTGGATCCTCAAAAACCCATCCTTCAAACGGAGGACGAGGACCGATGCAAATACTGCGATTTCAATCGAATTTGCCGAAGATCCGCTGACGATTAGGCGAATAGGCCCAAGCGTCTTATCTTCGTTCCATTCCCTTATAATGCAGATATGGCCCCTTTAGCTCCCTTTAACCTGAACGCATGGCTTGAAGCGAACCGCCACCTTCTCAAGCCCCCTGTGGCCAACAAAAACCTCACCCCCGAGAGTGATGATTATATCGTAATGGTCGTTGCGGGGCCTAACGCCCGCAAAGATTACCATTACAACGAAACGGAGGAAATTTTCTACCAATTAGAGGGTCATATCACTGTCAAAACCCAGCAAGATGGCCATTGCGTTGAATACGCCTTAGGCCCTGGCGATTTATTCGTTTGTCCCGCCAAAACCCCTCATTCCCCTGTACGCCAAGAAGGATCCATCGGGCTGGTCATTGAGCGTATTAGGGCGGGCCGTGGCTTCACCGACGGATTGCTATGGTACTGCGAGCAATGCAATCATCCCTTGCATGAAACCCACTTCGAATTACTCGATATCGAGAAGGACTTTATTCCACACTTCAAGGACTTTTACAACGACGAGTCCAAGCGTACTTGCCCATCTTGCGGACAGGTGATGGCATCCGATCCCCGTTTTGTCTGATACGGCTTTGCGGTCCATCGATATCCATACCCATATCCTGCCCAAGGAACTACCCGATTGGGCTACCCGATATGGCCCAGGCGATTGGATTTCTCTTCACCACCAAGAGGGGTCTTGTCCTGCATGTGCGGTGATGATGAAGGGGAACAAGGTCTTTCGGCAAATTGAAGCCAATTGTTGGGATCAGCCACAACGAATTTCGGAAGTGGAAGAACTTGGAAATCATGTGCAAGTTCTTTCCACAGTACCTGTGCTTTTTCATTATTGGGCACCAGCTTCCAATGCCTTGGATACATCGCGTTTTCTAAACGACCACCTGGCCGAAGCAGTTAATCAACACAAAACACATTTTCTTGGTTTGGGAACCGTCCCCATGCAGGATCCCGATTTGGCATGCCTCGAAATGGAACGCTGCATGGTGGAACTAAGATTGTCAGGAATTCAAATTGGCTCCCATGTCAACCAATGGAATCTAAACGATCCTGCACTGCATGGTTTTTATGCGAAGGCCGAAGAATTAGGGGTTTCCTTGTTTGTACATCCCTGGGATATGGTGGGTCAAGACAAAATGGACCGCTACTGGCTTCCTTGGTTAGTAGGTATGCCCGCGGAATCTGCCTTGGCCATCTGCTCAATGATTTTTGGGGGGATCTTTGAGAAATTCCCCAGGTTAAGGGTGGCTTTTGCCCACGGTGGTGGATCATTTCCTGGAGGTTTAGGCCGAATCGTTCGAGGTTACGAAGCAAGGCCCGATCTGGTTGCCGTGGACAATCCGGTGCACCCCACCGAATACCTTGGCAAATTCTGGGTGGATTCTTTGGTGCACGATCCACAAATGTTACGTTATCTTATTGAAATCGTGGGCTCCAACCGCGTTGCGCTGGGCAGTGATTATCCTTTCCCTCTGGGCGAGGCCAAAGCAGGACAGCTTATTCGCTCCATGAATTTGGACAAGGAGCATGAATTGGATTTGCTCTATCGCTCCGCCCTGCAATGGTTGGACCTCCGCGAGGAACAAGTCTGGACGAAGTAGCCATGGGCAATATTGGTGTTTTTGACTCAGGCATGGGCGGGCTGAATATCCTCAAGGCCCTGCGTGGACTCATGCCGGAATATACCTATTGTTATCTTGGGGATAATGCCCGGGTTCCCTACGGAAACCGATCTTTTGACGCGGTGTATCAATTCACCAAGGAATGTGTTTACAGTCTGCTCGCAGAGGGTTGTCCTTTGGTCATTGTCGCTTGTAACACTGCATCTGCCAAAGCATTGCGTGCCATTCAACAAAACGATTTGCAGCAGTGGCAAGCTGAACTTGCTCCCAAAGGCCCAACCCTCAAGGTATTAGGCGTCTTGAGGCCGACCACCGAAATTGCCGGGAACCTAACCCGCAGTGGGCATTTGGGATTGTTTGCGACAAGGGGCACGGTGGAATCCAATTCGTACGGCATCGAAATCGAACGATTTTTTCCGCAAATCACTCTGCATCAACAGGCCTGTCCCTTATGGGTTCCTCTCATCGAGGAGGGAAGATTAACCGGCCCACTGACGGAAATGGCCGTGAAAGAATGCGTTGAACAGCTTTGCCAACGAGCCCCCGACATGGACGCGCTTATCCTTGCTTGCACCCATTTCCCCTTGCTGACCCCTGTGATTCGGCGTTGCCTCCCACCCGAGGTCGAGATCATCGAACAAGGTCCCTTGGTTGCACAAGCTCTGAAAAAATACCTCGTCAAGCACCCCAATTTGGAATCTTGTCTGGAACACGAATCTACCTGCACCTACTACACCACAGATGATCCTCTGCGCTTCAACCGAAACGCATCGCTATTCCTTCATGAAAGCATACATTCCCTGCGCTTTCATCAATGAATGGTATCAAAATCACCAAGGCATGGATCATGGAGGTCCGGAACCACGGTCAAACCGATAGGGCCTTGCCCATGGAGGCCTATATGCGGCATCAATTCCCTTTCCTGGGATTATCCAAAGCTGCAAGGCAAAATCAGCAATCGGTGTTATGGGATAGGCTCAAGGATTTTACGCCGAACAGCTCCGAAGAAGTCCAGGAAATCGTTGATTTGTTATGCAAACAGAACGCCAGAGAATTTCAATACACCGCCATGGAACTGGCTTGGAAATATCGTAAGCTATGGTCGGGGGACTGGCCTGAGCATGTTTACCGCCGCATTCAATCCAAGAGTTGGTGGGACACGGTAGATTGGTGGGCGCCCAAAGGATTGGGGATTTACCTCCTGGACCGTGGTGGCGGCAACTGCCCTGCCTTCGAGGGAGTCCTGGATCACCTTCATTCACATAACAACTTATGGATGAATCGATCAGCCTTGATTTTGCAACTCCACTGGAAAGACCAAACCCGCTTTGATTGGCTATGCACCCTCTGCCTAGATCATCGCCAGACCAAAGAATTTTTCTTGGCCAAGGCCATGGGATGGGCCTTGAGGCAATATGCCAGGACCAATCCAAGGGCCGTTCTGGAATTCGTTGGCCAACACCCGGAATTACCCAATCTCACCCGAAGGGAGGCTATCAAGCACTTGGGCTGAATCCCTCCACAAAGGTATGCGAGGCAGAGCACAGGTCAATCGAACGGCCTGACCACCCACCGGATGTCCAAAGGATAGGCTGTAGGAATGCAACGCAATGGAATGATCCTTGAGGGCGATAGGGTACCCGTATTTGACATCACCGACAATGGGATGACCCATGGCCGCAAGTTGGGCCCGAATTTGATGCGGCCTGCCTGTAACCGGACGAACCTGTAACAACGATTGACCATTCAGGTGGGCCAAGAGGGTGTAATGAAGCAACGCCTCTTTGGAATCTCTGACCTCAGCATCATGGGCATTTACGCGATTTTTTTCGTGGTTTTTTTTGAGGAAATGGCGAAGCGTACCCGATTCCTTATTCACCTTGTCTTTGACCAAGGCCAAATAACTTTTCTGAACCTCTCTATCCCTGAACAAACGATTCATTCTTTCTAAGGACTTGGAAGTCTTGGCAAAGAGCACCAAACCTGATACGGGACGATCAATTCGATGGATCACTCCCATGAAGGCTTCTCCAGGCTTTTGATGCCGCACGGCCAAATCCTCTCTGACCACGGAGAAAAGATCCAGGTCCCCGCCGGGGTCCGGTTGGGTCAACATGCCCGACGGTTTGAATACCGCTATCAAGTGATTATCCTCAAACACAATATGCCAGTCCTTCATAATTTTTGCTATTGCTTTACGCCTAATATTGTTCGGAGGAGGAAGGGAAATCACCGCTGCGCACATCGCGTACATAATGGGCCACGGCCTCACAGATGATCTGGTCCAATTGAAGGTATCGTCGTAGAAACCGTGGAGAGAAATCAGAGTTTAGGCCTAACATATCGTGCATCACCAAAACCTGTCCATCCACCGCCGATCCCGCGCCGATTCCGATGACCGGGATTTGTACCGAACTTGCCACTTTGGCCGCCAAGGTGGACGGTATTTTCTCGAGCACCAACGCAAAGCAACCTGCTTCTTGGAGGGCATGGGCATCTTCCATCAGGCGTTCCGCTTCAGCCTCTTCGCGGGCCCTAACCGTATAGGTGCCAAACTTGTATATGGATTGGGGAGTCAGACCCAGGTGACCCATCACCGGAACACCAGCGGTCAGAATACGCACGATAGATTCCACCACTTCTTTGCCCCCCTCCAACTTCACGGCGTGGGCCCCCGCTTCTTTCATAATGCGGACTGTGCTCTGCAGAGCTTCTTTGGAATTTCCTTGGTATGAGCCAAAGGGCAAATCCACCACCACCAAGGCTCTTTGTACCGCCCTAACCACCGCTGAAGCATGGTAAATCATTTGATCCAAGGTAATGGGCAGAGTGGTTTCGTGCCCGGCCATAACGTTGGAAGCCGAATCACCCACCAACAGCACATCAACCCCTGCGCTGTCCAAAAGCCGGGCCATGGTATAATCGTAGGCCGTAAGCATTGAGATTTTCTCGCCGGCCTCTTTCATTTCAGTTAGGGTATGGGTAGTTACCCTTTTGACTTCACGATGAATGGACATGAATGCAGGATTAAAATAAGGGGTCAAAGGAAAGGCCGAATGGCCGAAACCGGGATTGAAATGCAATTTGTAGTGGAAAATTAGCCTTTAATGTCGTAATTCGCACCATTGTCATTCATGTTCTGGTCAAACTAGTCCATTAACTCTTGCCCCTTGCCTAACCTATTCCGCATCTTGGTGCTCCTGTCCGCGCTGGCTTTGGGGGCCTGCTCCACCGATATCGACGTCAATGCGCCCTGGAAGGAAGAGACCATTGTTACAGGCCTGATTGACCCCAACGATGCGGTACATTATTTGCGCATTCACAAAGCTTTCCTGGACCCCAACCGCAATGCTTTGGTCGTTGCCCAAATTCGTGACTCCCTTTACCATGATATTGCACGTACCTCCGTTTGGGTTGAGATATGGAAAAACGGAACACGACGAGACTCTCTGCCATGCACTCCCTTCGACACGTTGGTACAGGGTGGCTCTGGAATATTCCCCGATACGGTTCGCTTGTACCGATTCTATTCCCCATTAGTGAACGGCAAGCCTCTGTTGGACAGCAGCGCTGAGCATCGTCTGCAAATTCTGACCCCCTCTGGGCTAATCGTCAGCGCCTCCATGTATCCCATCGGCTCCAACAATTCCCTTCCCATTGGATTACCACCAGGGGGATGGACTGTGCCTCCACCCAATTTCACTGGACTGAATTGGAGCTCCAATGGAGGGCATGCCCTGAATATTCGGGTCCCGGCCAACACTGAACGATACAACGCCTCCATTCGGGCCTATTATGACGAATGGTGCGTGGACTCCGTTCCACCGGGTCCACCACCTCATCCCGACACCCCGGGCCTGAAGCTCAAATACATTGTTTGGCCAATAACCAACAACGGCATTAACCCTGGGACCGCTTTCGTGACTAGGATCTATGGGCGCAACCTTTTTTCGTTAATGAATGCGACCCTGGCCAAAGAACTCCGTACCCATCGTCGTCTGCGCGGCACTTTGTTCAATTTTTATTGGTTGGACGAACCCTTTGGAACGTATTTGCAGGTCACCAATTCGAGTCCTTCCATGTCCGATGTGAAGCCCACCTTCACCAATATTGTAAACGGTTACGGCCTTTTTGCCTCGCGAAGGCAATTGCCCAACCCTTCCACCGATACTACGCTAAGCCCCTACCCGTTCAGGAGTCCCTTTTGGAGGCAGGCCTTGGGGGGTACAGGCACCGATAGCCTGCGCTTTAAATATCCGGACCTTAATTTCCAGCCTTAAGCTGCGTCAACTTGGCTCTGTAACGTCAAAGGCGGCAGAAATCACGGGCCTAAACTGACAACTTGTCATTTTGTGATTCAGGGGATTGCCTGTTCCCGCTTTGGCAAGGTTCTTGATTCTTTTAAGGCAAAAACCAATCAAAATGAAAAAAATTATCGGCATTGACCTTGGAACCACCAACTCCTGTGTTTCTGTCATGGAAGGAAACGAATACGTCGTCATTCCCAACAGCGAAGGTCGCAGAACCACACCCTCTATCGTAGCATTTTTGGCGAACGGTGAAATCAAATCCGGTGACCCCGCCAAGCGTCAGGCCATCACCAATCCTGAGAAAACCATCGCATCCATCAAGCGATTCATGGGGCGTAAATTCTCTGAAATTTCCGAGGAACTCAAATACGTAGCTTACAAAGTAGCCAAAGGGGATAACGATACCCCCAGAGTTCAAATTGATGACAAGCTCTACACTCCTCAAGAAATTTCGGCAATTACCCTTCAAAAAATGAAGAAAACCGCTGAGGATTATCTCGGCTACGAGGTATGCGAAGCGGTCATCACCGTGCCGGCTTATTTCAACGATGCTCAGC
>SYHX01000040.1 GCA_005799025.1 Bacteroidota bacterium
CTACTGAGGTTCGATTTTCTAGTAGCAACGGGCTTTATTTGGCTGCCAAGACGAATAATTCTTAGTAATTTGTCTTTTTTTAAGTTCAATCAATCTTTTCAATTTTTGTCCCTCATGAAAAAAATCGCAATCAACGGATTTGGGAGAATAGGTCGTCTAAGTTTCAAATACTTGCTTGGTAAGCCTGGTCTTGAGGTGGTAGCAATTAATGACTTGACCGATCCCTTGACCTTGGCGCATTTACTCAAATATGATTCTGTCCACGGTCGCTTTCCTCAACAAGTTTCTGTAGAGGGGGATTCTTTGGCGGTTGATGGACGTCGAATTCGCATTTACGCCGAAAAAGACCCCGCCCAATTGCCTTGGTCGGAACTTGGGGTGGATGTGGTGATTGAATCTACGGGTCGATTCACTGATATGGACAAGGCAGGCCTTCATCTGCAGGCAGGCTCCAAGAAGGTGATTATTTCTGCACCAGCCACAGGGGAAATGAAAACCGTAGTCCTGGGCGTCAACGATGATAGTCTTGATGGCACTGAACGTATACTTTCGAATGCTTCATGCACCACAAATTGTTTGGCCCCCATGGTTAAGGTTTTGGATCAGCATTGGGGTATTGAGAACGGTTTCATGACTACCATTCATGCCTACACAGCAGATCAGAATTTGCAAGACGCTCCTCACAAAGACCTAAGGAGGGCAAGAGCAGCCGCTTGCAGCATTGTTCCTACCTCCACAGGTGCGGCCAAAGCGGTAGGATTGGTGATGCCACATTTGCAGGGTAAACTGAACGGGAACGCCATGAGGGTTCCGATTCCTGACGGTTCAGTCACCGATTTCACCGCTATTCTTCGTAAACCCGCCACGGTTGATCAGATCAATCAGGCCTTTTTGGAAGCCGCTGCAGGGCCTATGGCGGGCATATTGGAATATCAAATGGACCCCATTGTCTCTGTGGATATTTTGGGGAATACCCATTCTTGCATTTTTGATGCAGCACTGACCATGGTGATCGGAAACACAGTCAAAGTGGTGGGCTGGTATGACAACGAGTCCGGATATTCTGCCCGCATTGCGGATTTGGCCCAGAGGATTGCCTGATCTCAAGATTTCTATGATTCTTTCTCCGGAACAATTGGAATTGGCAGGAGCCAGGGTTTTGATGCGGGTTGACTTCAACGTCCCTTTAGACAAAAAGACTTTATTGCCCACAGATCTAACGCGAATTCGTGCTGCATTGCCTACCATTGAATATGTTCTCAATGCGGGAGCATCCTTGGTTTTGTGCTCGCATTTGGGTAGACCTCAAGGGGCAGCAGAAGATCGGTATTCTCTTCGTCATATCGTTCCTGCTTTGGAGTCGGTATTGAATAGAAAAGTTCGGTTTGTCGCGGATTGTATTTCGGAAGAGGCCATGGAGGTATCCGCAGATCTTCAGCCGGGCTCGGTACTCTTGCTGGAAAATGTTCGCTTTCATGCGGGTGAAGAATCCGGAGATCCTGAATTTGCTGCTCAATTGGCTAGGCACGGAAATTGTTATATCAACGACGCCTTCGGTACAGCACATCGTGAACATGCTTCAACCGCCACTATAGCAGGACATTACAAGAACCAAAAGGCGGCCGGTTTTCTAATGAAAGCCGAGTTGAATCAAGCGGCCATGGTGCTGAATCATCCAGCGAGACCATTCACGGCAATCATGGGTGGAGCCAAGGTTTCGGATAAGCTGCTTTTGATAGAAAATATGTTAGGAAAAGTGGATCGATTGCTCATTGTGGGTGGCATGGCGTATACGTTTTGCAAAGCCAAAGGCGGTGAAATTGGCAACTCCCTGTGTGAAGACGACAGAATCGAAACCGCAAAAACCTTGCTAACCAAGGCCGCTGATTTGGGTGTGGACTTAGTGATCCCCACGGATTCGGTCGCTGCGGATGCCTTCTCCAACGACGCTCGACGCCAAGTGGTGAATAATACCCTTATTCCTCAGGGATGGATGGGCCTGGATTTGGGCCCGGAAAGTATTCGGGTAATGAAGAATCATATTGCAGATTCCCAAACCTTGCTCTGGAACGGTCCAGCAGGCGTGTTTGAATTTTCAAATTTTCAAGAGGGAACCAAAGCAGTGGCTGAGGCGGTGGCTGAAGCTACGAGCCAAGGAGCCTTTTCGCTGATTGGTGGTGGAGATTCTGCCGCCGCGATTCATGCGTTTGGGTTTGAAGACAAAGTTTCCTTTGTTTCTACTGGAGGCGGCGCCTTATTGGAATTACTCGAAGGGAAAGTATTACCTGGGGTCAAGGCCCTTGAAATTGAAGCGTAATTTTGAAACCATAAGGAAGACACGATTTTGGCCCATTTGAATTTATTTCGTTTGAATTTCTTGTTTGCATCGATGATCGCTATCGCGATCACGTTGGCTGGTTTTCCATCTCATTCTTGGGCTGAAAAGACAAGAGGGGAGGAAGGAAGTGGAGAGGTCGACACAAAAGAGAAAGTTATTCGTCAGGTTTTTGATTCCGCATTGGTTAGTGGAAAGGCCTACCCCATGCTGCGTGATTTATGCAAAAAGGCAGGTCATCGTTTGTCGGGTTCGGAGGGAGCAGCACGTGCGGTTTTGTTGATGCGGGATTATATGCTGGGTTTGGATTTGGATTGCGTTTGGCTGCAGCCTGTCATGGTTCCGCGTTGGGTTCGTGGAGCACCTGAACAGGGTCAGATCCTGACGGGAGATGCAGAACCCTATCGGTTGCGCATGCTGGCCTTGGGTGGCTCGGTGGGAACGGGGCCTAGTGGTGTTCGCGGAGAGATCATCGAATTCGGTTCGCTCAAGGAGCTGGAAGCTGCGGATTCTTTGCAAGTCACGGGCAGGATAGTCTTTTTGAACAAGCCGTTTGACCAGCGCTTCATAAGTGCATTCGGGAGTTACGGTGGGTGCATCGATATCCGATTTGATGGGGCCAGATTGGCTGCTTCCAAAGGAGCCATTGGGGTTTTGATTCGTTCCCTTACCCATACGCTGGATACTTTTCCGCATACCGGTTCCATGCAATACGGAAATGCCGAAGTAAAAATTCCCGCAGCGGCTGTTAGTACCGTGGATGCTGAATGGATTTCCAAATCCTTGCTCCGACTCAAAAAAATTGGCAAAAGGCCAGAGGTGGAATTTACGACTTTTTGTCTTCAATTGCCGGATACCTTGTCGTTCAACGTCATTGGTGATTGGTACGGTTCGGATCGCCCCAGAGCATGGATGGTGGTTGGGGGACATTTGGATTCATGGGATGTCGGAGAAGGTGCCCATGATGATGGTGCTGGTTGTGCTCATTCGGTAGAGGCATTGCGCTTGCTCAAAGCTGTGGGGTACAAGCCTAAGCGAAGCATGAGGGTGGTCTTGTTTATGAATGAAGAAAATGGCACCCGAGGCGCAACAGAATACGCTCGTTGGTCTGCGGCTTCAGGCGAAAAGCAGGCCATAGGTCTCGAATCAGACCGAGGTGGATTTGCCCCGAGAGAATTTTCGAGCGAGGCAACGGCGGAACGCATTCAGGGTTTGCAACCTTGGCTAAAATGGCTGGAACCCTACGGGGTATATGCCATACGCAAAGGCGGTAGCGGTGTGGATGTTGGCTTCCTTCGACCACAGGGTACCGAGCTTTACGGTCTGGTGCCGGAGTCGCAACGGTATTTCGATTATCATCACGCGGCAACCGATGTTTTTGAATCGGTGAATCGTCGCGAATTGGAATTGGGGGCTGCGTCCATGGCCTCCTTGCTCTATCTCCTTGATCAGGAGGATTCAAGCAAATAACAAATAATCAAAGGCTTCGCTGAAGAATTGTAAGAATTTTACAAGCCTTCGAGTGTGTAAAGCTCCACTGGTTGAGGCTAACAGCCTTCGAAGTTCCAACAGGCTCTTCGGAATCCAGGGGGAAACAACGAATAGTATCTTCAGGACGAATTTTCTGCCATGCATGTGCAATAAGCGGATGATTCATGAGATCGTGAGCGTTAAGCGCCCATCCTTCTTGGGGAATTTCATCGACCGTTAATTCGAGAATCATGGTGGATTCCTGATGGTCTATCAACCGAAGCGATCCGTAAGTGGTCATCAATTCGCGATGCGATTGAAGCAAAGGGGAGTTTTCTTTTTGAAGGACTTTGACCACATCACGCAGACCTTGGCTTTGACCTTTGCGGCCTAGGTAAATGGAATCTTCAGTATTCACCACCAATACATTATCCAGTCCTTGGATGACCACACGCTGCGAACCAAAATTCAAAAGTAAATTGTTGTGAGATTCCAAAGCCAAGCACTCTGAATTGCTGATTGTATTTCCGTGATCGTCTTTGGGGAATTCAGTATCCAAGGCGTCAAAGCTACCCAAATCGGACCAACCCATGCGGCAAGGAACTACCCGGACCTTATCGCTGTGTTCCAGCACTGCATAGTCAATACTGATGTCTGTCATGGCCATCATTTCTTCAAGACCAGGACTGTAACATTGATTTGGATCTGGACTACCCCCCAGACTGGACGACTCCATGATCGCGTGATACAAATTCGGGGCAAGTCGTTCAAGCTCTTGCAGGTAAACCCCGGCCTGAAAACAAAATATCCCTGCATTCCAATAGTATCCTCCTTGTTCGATATAGGAGGCTGCGGTGCTTGTATCAGGTTTTTCTTTGAAGGCCACAACCACGGATCCTTCCGCCTGGATATAACCAAATCCTGTTTCGGGGTATTCAGGTTCAACCCCGAAGGTAACAAGGTAACCTTGCTTCGCAAATTCAGCAGCTTTGAGCGATGCTTGGTGGTACGCCTGCACATCCCGTATTAGATGATCGGAGGGAGTTACCAAGACCACACTTTCTTTGGGCAATAGGCGACAGGCCATTCCGATGGCAGGAGCGGTGTTGCGTCCTACAGATTCCAGGATGAACGTTGCATCAGCCATACCCATCTGTCGCTTGGCCAAGGCAAATTGGGTTGCATTGGTGACCACGATATGGGAACTGCAAAGATGGGTATGCCTATCTACGGTGCATTCGAATAAGGATCGCCCTCCTACCAAGGGAAGGTATTGTTTGGGCATTCGAAGCCTGGACAAGGGCCAAAGACGGGTACCGCTGCCCCCGGACATGAGAATATGAATCATTATCAAAGATACCTTTCAAGGTTATTCAAGAAAAAATCATTTTTTTGCTGTTCAGAGAATGGATTTGTGGATAAAATAGAATAATTTCGGGGATGGTGAAATCAGAGGTCAAAAGATTGAGTTTTGAGCAAGTCCGTGAAGCTTATGCTTTGGTTCATTGCCTCAAACAAGAACTTCGCCAGTCGATCATTTCCCTCTTGCATCGCCATTTGGAACTTACTGCTTATGACATAGCTGTCAAACTTGGCATTGAATCCTCCTTGGCTCATCACCACCTCGGACTTTTGGTGGAAGCGGGAATTGTGGAAAGCATCGCATGTCCAACCTGTTCGGTTTTCAAACTCAATTATTTAAGTTTGACCAAATACCTCTCTGCGCTTAAGGGCTTGGGCGGGTAATTTTCGTGAAGCCGGTATAGGGTAACAATGCATCGGGAATACGTATCCCATCTTCCTCTTGGTAGAATTCAAGCAAGGCGGCAAGAATTCGAGGCAACGCCAAGGCCGATCCATTAAGGCTGTGGGCTAGCCGATTTTTGCCGGATTCCTTTTCTTTGAATCGGAGGCGAAGTCGATTCGTTTGGAAACTCTCAAAATTACTTACCGACGAAATTTCCAACCACCGTCCTTGCCCCGCACTCCATATTTCAAAGTCATAGGTCAAAGCAGAGGCAAAGCCCATATCGCCCCCGCATAGCCTAAGAATTCGAAAAGGCATACCAAGGCTAGTTACCAATTGGGCAACATGGTTTTTCATTACTTCGAGAATAGCATAACTCTGGTCAGGATGAACAATTTGAACGATTTCGACCTTGTCAAATTGATGCAGACGGTTTAGGCCACGGACATCTTTGCCGTAGGAGCCCGCTTCGCGACGAAAGCAAGGGGTATAGGCGGTGTTCAAAATAGGTAAATCGTTTTCTTGAAGCAACAAATCCCGGTACAAATTGGTTACGGGTACCTCGGCGGTAGGAGCAAGGTACAAGCGGTCCTCGGTAACAAAGTACATCTGACCTTCCTTGTCCGGTAATTGACCCGTACCAAAACCAGAATCTTCGTTAATCAAAATAGGAGGCTGTATCTCCGTATAACCAGCGGCTGTATTAAAATCTAAGAAATACTGGATCAAGGCTCGCTGGATTTTAGCTCCTTGTCCCGTATAAACCGGGAAGCCTGCGCCAGTGACTTTGACTCCAAGTTCAAAATCAATCAAGCGATATTGTGTGGCAAGGTCCCAATGGGGTTGGGGGCGCTGAATATTTTCCGCATTCGGATCGGACAGCAAAACGACCTCGTTTTGATCTGGTCCATTTCCCTCTGGCACTGACTTATGGGGCAGATTTGGTAAGCGCACGAGTTGTTGATGAATCTCACCCTCTAGGGCTTGGACTTGAGCACCTAATGCCGCCGTTTGTTCTTTGAGGACGGCCACTTCCCCTTTGATTTTTTCGGCTTCTTGAGGAAGGCCGTTTTTCATTGCCAGGCCTACTGCCTTGGCCTGTTGGTTCAAGGTCGCTTGGTTGTGTTCACAAAGCGTGAGTACCCGTCGCCTCTCATCATCCAGTTTGAACAAAGCATCCAAAGTCTGTGCGGCATGAGGCAATTTTTTGGTGGTCAGGGCCTTGATAGCTATTTCGCGATGATCGCGGAGGTATGGAATTTGCAACATAGTCACCAGAATTGAATGGCAAATTTATTCCAATTTAACCCTGACTTGTCAGTTCTTTTCGGTCGATCGATGTGATTTCTTCCAAACATACACAAAGACAGCCGCCAATATGACCAACAAAATGCTAACGATTAGGCTAATATTGTTAGCCTGTAAACGTTCATTTTGGGCCTTCATGATGGACTTTTCAAAGGCTAATTGGTCGGTTTGGCGCTGCAAATGTTCGGAGTTGTACGAGGCTTGAATCTCCAGAAGTCGTTGTTCTGATTCTTTGGCCATGATAAGACTATCCAGTTCTCTCCATGCTTTGAAGTGGACGATGGCTCTGTGCGGTTTCGAGGATTCGCCAGCAACTTCGGCCATTAAGGCATGGGATCGACGGAGCACGAGCAAGTCATCACAGGTCTTAGCATCGAAAAGCCGAATGACTTCCAAACACCAGACTTCAATGGAATCGCGTGATCCTTTCATCCGGTGCAGGCATTCTGCTTTTTTGGAGAGAATTTGAGCGATATATTCATTGTTTTGTATCGTCTTTGCCAACAAAAGACTTCGGTGATACCCTTCCATCGCTTCTTCATGTTTGCCGATTTTGGAATATACCTCGGATATATTACACCAATCTGATGTTATTGCCAGGGTATCTTGGCTACGGATATCTATTTTAAGGGCCTTATAATATTGACTTAAAGCACTTGAATATTGCCCATTCATTTCATCTACAACGCCCAAATTATTAAGTACATAGCTAATCATTGCTGGCTCATTTTCTGCCTCGTATTGAATCAAAGCGTCTTTGTAGTATCTCTTGGCATTTGCCCAATCCTTTTGTTGAGCGTAGATATTTCCTAAATTCAGTGTTACTGCCGTGATAGCGTCTTTCCGTCCCAAGTTTCTAGCCAATTGCATGCCTTGTATATAGGATTCCAGCGAGGCGGTCAAAGCAAGTAATCGATAATAGGCATTGCCTTTCAAGATATAACAGCTCATCAATCCGCTGCTATCGTCGGCGCGGGTCATGATTTCTTCAGCCTTAAGTGCTTCAGTAATGCAATGTTGACTCTTGTTTTGGACTTGGTAGCTTTTGGCTTTGATTAAATAAAAGTCCCCGCGGAGTTTTTCTGGCAATTTGTTTGGAACGGGGATTTGCTGCAGGAGTAGAAGTGCCTCGTGAGGCTGGTTTTTGTATATTTTATCAGCTTTATTGAGGATGTCCTTTGCTTGTTGGGTCGAAATACTCGATGGTTTATTGGGATTCTGTGCCAGATGGTCTATCGCGAAAAGAACCAAGAGGAAAAGAATGCTCAAAAAAATTTGCGGGAAACGCATGTTTTCTTTCATTTTTGATCCAAAAAATGATAAAATCTTTGGAAATATAAGGGAGGTAATTTACTTTTGACCATTCTGAGGGCCAGAAATCATGAATATTTTCGGATTACCCGATGATCCGGTTTACTCCCTTAAGTTCCCTGCTTTCTTGCTATATCTTATCCAACACCTAGCACTATGCTGCGAATAACCTGATTTAGGTTACTCATTACTTTGAAATTTTTTTGTAAATCAACCAAATTTATTCTAGTGACCGAAACCAAAGGAAGAGGCCGGCCTCGAAAGCCCCAGGCCGAGACAGTATCCGAATCTGCTCAAGTTGAACCGCGTCGAACACGAGGGCGACCGCCCTTGGACCCAGCCAAAAGGGAAATTCTACCAGAAATTGAAACGGGCCCCGAACTTGCTATACCCGAGCCCGATGAGGCTCCTGAGTTTGTGTTCGATACCTTGCCTTTGGCCACCGACATCGCCAAAGAAGATAACGATAGCAGGGATACGGATGAGGAGGTTCAAGAAGGTTCCGATCTGATTCGAGGGCCCAGGGGTCATTCTGATCCCCAAGAGGACGCCACAAGAAGGCATCGAGGCTCAGGTCAAAACGAAGGGGTTGCTCCACATTCCAAGGAACGTTTTGCCCAAAGGCAGGACCTCAGAGCTGGTCACGGTGGCGAGCAGCGAAATGACGCAAGAGCTGATTTGAGGCAGGGTTCCCCACAAAGAGGTGAGTCACGTCAAGGTGGTCCGCAAGATGCACGACCCTCACAACCAAACCGTCACAAAGACTGGGAAAAGCGTGATCCCAGGCCCTCGGATCGTTACGCCTTCGAGTCTGTTATTCAAATTGAAGGTGTCTTGGAGCCGACCCCGGATGGCTTTGGTTATCTGCGCTCTTCCGATTACCATTATCTCAATTCCCCCGATGATGTCTATGTGCCCGGGCATTTGATCAAAAGTTTCAGCCTAAAGCCGGGTGATACCGTTAAAGCCAAGGTTAGACCGCCAAGGGAGGGAGAAAAGTACTATATCCTCACCGGGGTAGAAAGCATCAACGGGTTAAGTCCGGCCGAGATCAGAGATCGAGTCCCTTTTGATTATTTGACCCCGTTATTCCCCAATGAGCAGCTTCGATTAACCCATCGAGTCGAGAATCTGTCCATGCGTATCATGGATTTATTCACCCCCATCGGTAAAGGTCAAAGGGGGCTTATTGTGGCTCAGCCCAAAACCGGTAAAACCATCCTGCTCAAGGATGTGGCCAATTCCATTTCGTTCAACCACCCTGAGGTTTACCTCATTGTATTGCTGATTGATGAGCGCCCTGAGGAGGTCACCGATATGGCGCGGTCTGTCAATGCGGAAGTCATTGCCTCCACGTTTGATGAGCCAGCAGATAAGCATGTTCGTATTGCCAATCTTGTGCTCGAGAAGGCCAAACGAATGGTGGAATGCGGACACGATGTGGTTATCCTGCTAGACTCCATAACCCGTTTAGCCAGAGCGTACAATACGGTACAACCCGCCTCCGGTAAAATTCTTTCGGGGGGTGTAGATGCCAATGCATTGCACAAGCCCAAACGATTCTTTGGAGCTGCTCGTAACATTGAAGGAGGTGGTTCATTGACAATTCTTGCCACGGCATTGATTGATACCGGCTCCAAAATGGATGAGGTCATATTCGAAGAATTTAAAGGAACTGGTAACATGGAATTGCAGCTTGACCGTAAACTATCCAACAAGCGTATTTACCCTGCAATAGATGTTACGTCATCGTCTACACGGAGAGACGATTTGTTGATGGAAAAGGACATGCTCAAGAAAATGTATATCCTACGCAATCACTTGGCTGACATGACCTCGCAGGAAGCGATGGAGCTTTTGCTCAACCATATGCGTGGTACTTTGTCCAACGAAGAGTTCCTGATGTCGATGAACCGCGGATAATTCCTATCGACGAACAGAGCCAATCCAAGCCGCTCGGTTGACCCCTTGTTCTGCTGTTACTTGCTCAGAAGGAGTTATTTTGTAGTGGTTGTAAAAGGTAACCTCGACCGATCCTGTCATCAATGTGATCCCGTGATGACCAAGGCCATTGACATGAAGAATCGCAAGGGTTTGGTCATATTCGACGACAAGTGATGTATGGTCAGGATTCGTATTGCCCCACGCGTTGGAGCCAAGAATCGCGTCATTTTTTGCCTCAACGATTTCACCTAAGATTTGCCTTGCTATGGTTTGCAAAATTGATGGATCTTCTATTCCCCTCAGGATGTTTGATGCTTCTGCATCCAATGGCATTGACTCGATTGCTCTTAGGTCGGTGGGAGCGCCATGCAAAACTTGCCAGGCTAACCAGCGATCACCAGGGCCAAGGCCCCCAAGTGCGGCCGGCGATCCAGAGACTGTATGGTCCACCGTTGGTAGTCCTTTGTTCCAATTCATTTGAATGCCCAAAAACCGTTGGATGGAGTCTTCGCATGGACACAGAACTAAGTCGCAACCTACCGATTTTAATACCAAACTCAGTCGATTTTCCAAGGACATGGCTTGAGCATAATGTTCTTCAAAATACAAACTCCAATCGCAAGCCGCCGGCAGGTTGCGTTCCAGCCAAGCGATGAGGTCATGTTCACTATATCCTTGGTAAGGGTTCCGGTGATGTTCTTGCCAGAGGAAACGCATGAGGTTATCCAGACTTAGGGCGTTTTGGCTGTGATAGCGCAGAGTCAAATCCAAATGCAAGGCTTGCAGCATGCCCTCGGCGTAAATGGAAACTCGGCGATGAGGGGCCGATTGCAGGCTGCTGTATCCATCGACCCACGTATCCACTGAGGACTCGTGTAGGCCGTGATTGAAACGACCGTAGTTCATGGTATGACGCAAAAGGTAGGCGTTCACCTCTTCGAGGTATTCCTCGAAGCTCAGCACCCCGCTTCGTACCAGAAACAAGTCCCCGTAATAGGTGGTAAATCCTTCGTACACATAGCCTAAACTGCTGAACATAAGGCCTTCGTAGCGGTAAGGCTGCATTGCTGATGGGCGAATGCTTTTGATGTTCCATGCATGAAAGAGCTCATGCGAAGCCACCCCCATCAGCTCTTTGTAGAGGCTGGTCCAGAGGTGTTGGTGAGGACCCAAGGCCAAGACCGTGGAACGCAGATGTTCAACGCCGTGATAAAAAGAATACGGCAGTGCTAGGACTATAAAGTGAAAGGTATCCACGGGGAATGAACCCATGGTCAAAATCTGTTCGGAACAGAATGTCTGGAAGTCTTTCAGAATCCTACTGCCCTCGTCGCCCTCGGGGAATGTTTTCCCATGAATCCATAACACAAAATTTACACCTTCTGCCGCCCAGCGGATGGCGTGAAGATTGGAGGATACCATAAAGGGACTATCCACCAATTCGTGAAAAGAAGAGGCTGCGTAGCCGTTGTGGCCGTCCGCAGTCAAGGCAATGGCGACTTGCCGCTCTGCAGTTCCATGCTCTATATCTAGGTGAAGGGTGCACGGCTCATGTTCCTGGCCGGGGAGGTAGAGGCAACAATGCACCGGATTCACATAAAGTAGTTCTTGGTCCACCCAACAGGACCCAGCATCAGGTTGGTTGGCAAAATAGCTGTATTCAACGGATATCGAAGCTCCAACCGCATGCTGCAGAACCCATTCGTAAGCGGTTGTTTTGGTTACGCGAATGGGCGCGTTCGATTCTAGGTTGATAGGAGCCCTCTCGGGGTAATTCGCTGTTAACGCCACCAAATTTCTCGTAAAATTACCTTGTTCATAGCGACCAGGCCTCCATTGCGGGAGTCGTAAAGCCGTCTGCTCTCCCAAGCTGGTCCATTCCATACGGACCTTCAAATGACGTGGCCTTTGAGGGTCAGCCCCTACGGAATAGTGAATTTGTGGCATGAGAGAGGGTTGAGGAACGTCCAAAGGTAGTAATGGCGAAAATCAACCGGAATGGCGTACATTTGCAATCCTTCGCAAATCGCACATCGCCATGAAACGCACGTTCCAGCCCTCCAACCGCAAGCGCCGCAACAAGCACGGATTCCGTTCTCGTATGGAAACAGCCAACGGAAGGGCCGTTTTGAACCGCCGCAGAGCCAAAGGCCGCAAGAAACTTTCGGTTTCAAGCGATCGTCGCCACAAGGCCTGATCGTCGGTAACCCATGCCATCCCAACAAGGGCAGGCCAGTTTGCGAGGCTATGGGGCCTTTGATAGGGTTTTTGGCGAAGGCAAATCATTCTTTCTGTTTCCATTTCAATTACGGTACAAAGAGCCGGATGATCTCGTCCAAGGCGCTGAAACGTCGTCGGGAATACGTTTGGGCATATCGGTTCCCAAACGGCGTTTTAAACGCGCAGTGGACCGCAACCTGATTCGGCGGAGGATTCGCGAAGCATTCCGATTGAATCGCCACCATTGGCACGAGGCCGAACAAAGGCTTCAGGGGGGGGGCGCAATTGTTATAGTGTATTCCACCAACGATATTTTGGATTTTGAACGCATACAAGATGGATTGTGCAAAGCCATGGAACGCTGGAGCCGTAACCACCGACCATGAAATACTTCTTGATGGCTTTGGTTCGTTTATACCGAAGCATGCTTTCCCCGTACCTTCCGCCATCCTGCCGTTACAGCCCCACCTGTTCTGCCTATGCCCTCGATGCTTTACAGAAATATGGGGCTTGGTACGGTTCTTGGCTCACCCTCAAACGCCTGGCCCGTTGCCATCCCTGGGGTGGTCATGGCCACGACCCTGTTCCTTAACTTTGACCTTCATCCTTTGAATTCCTATTCTAGCTATGCATTCTGACCCTTCAAACTCACCATTTCGTCGTTGGTGGTCCCAACTCTCCTCGAAAAACCTAGGCTTCACCGTACACTCATGGGCCAAGGTACGGATTTTGGCGTTGATCGTTCTGATGGGCGCAGGGGGTCTTGCTTTGAATAACAATTATTTTGAACTTTCCAAACACATCGAAATTTTTACTACATTGTACCGGGAAATCAACACTTATTACGTGGATGATGTGGATCATGCCAAGTTGATGAAAACGGGTATTGATGCCATGCTCAAGAGTTTGGATCCCTACACGGATTATATTCCCGAGTCGGAGATTGAGAATTTCAAATTCATGACCACTGGTCAATATGGTGGCATAGGCGCACTCATTTCCCAAAACGGTGAAACCATAGTGATTGCCGATCCTTACGAGGGCTTCCCTGCTCAGAAAGCAGATCTGCGAGCAGGTGATCAATTGTTACGAATCAATGGAGAAGAGGTCAAGGGGCGTAACACCGAAGAGGTCTCTAAATTGCTCAAAGGCCAACCGAATACCGAGGTTAATCTGCTGATTTCCAGACCAGGAATCCCCAAGCCTATGGTAAAGACCTTGGTGCGTCAAGAAATCAAGGTTAATTCTGTATCGTATTCCGGTATGCTGAGTTCAACGGTGGGATACGTGAACCTCAGCGCATTCCGGGTGGATGCCGGGGGTGAAATTCAGAAAGCCATGTACGAACTCAAATCCAAGGGCATGAAATCAATGGTGCTGGATTTGAGGGGCAATCCCGGGGGATCGTTGGATGAGGCCGTACGTATCAGCGGGTTCTTTGTCCCCAAGGGATCCAAAGTGGTGGACACCAAAGGCAAAGTCAAAGACTGGGACAAATCCTACAATACTATGGCGGATCCCGTGGATGCAGAGATGCCGGTGGTGGTCTTGGTGGATGGCTCATCAGCTTCAGCTTCGGAAATTGTTTCCGGAGTCCTTCAGGATTATGACAGAGCCGTAGTGGTTGGCCAAAAGACCTTTGGCAAAGGGTTGGTGCAAACCGTACGCCCCCTCACCTACAATTCCCAGCTCAAGGTGACCACTGCCAAATACTATATCCCTAGTGGCCGCTGCATACAGGCTATTGAATATAGCGACAAAGACCCAGAATCCAAAAACCAGCGCGTGGCCGATTCCTTACGCAAGGCTTTCAAGACTTCCGGAGGCCGAGTGGTATATGATGCGGGCGGTGTTACTCCCGATGTCGCGATTGCTCCCGATACGGCCAGTAATATCTTGATTGCTTTGGTCAACAAAAGGCATGTTTTTGATTTTGCGACCTACCTCAGGGGTCAATGGGAATCCATTCCCGAACCAGAAACCTTCGTTATCAGTGATTCGCTGTATTCGGCTTTTGAACAATTCTTGCAGGGCAAGGATTACGAATACATCACGGAATCCGATAAATTGCTCAAAGACTTCAAGGAGAAAGCCACCAAAGAGAAATATTTTGATGCGGTGGCCAAGGAGTACGAGGCCCTGGTGGCCAGGAAACAAACCGATAAATCCAAAGATTTGCGCAAGCATCGCCGTGAAGTTTCAGAATTCCTCAAGCAAGAAATTGTGGCCAGGTACTATTTTCAGAAGGGAAGGCTAAGGGCCACTTTTGCAGGGGACCCCGAGGTCCAAAGGGCCTTGACTTTACTTTCCGATCCTACAGCCTACAAGCAGATTCTTCGGGTACCCTAAGATGGAGGATTGGGCCTTGCTTGTGGGCATGGGTATGGTTGCGGGCTTGGTGGGTGGATTGTTCGGGGTAGGCGGTGGGGTTATCTATGTTCCTGTGTTAGGATGGTGGCTGAACCGCCAAGGGTTTTCAACGGAACAGATGGTCACGATGGTTTTGGGCAATTCCCTTGCGTTGACCTTGCTCACGGCTATTTTGGGGATTTGGTTGTGGAAGCGTAAGGGCGTTTTTGAGCCCAAGTCATGGCTGAGCATGGGCATTCCTGCAGGTTTGGTTGCGGTAGGGGTGGCGTTGTTGCTTCAGCAGGGGACTTTTTATAATGCAGCCCTGTTTCGAATTGTTTTCAGTTGTATGTTGGCCATAATGTTGGCAAGAAATGCGTGGACATGGCGCAAGGTCAATGCAGGCTCTGCTGAAGGCGAAGACTTGCAGCCATCAATACAGGTGTATGCAATGCTCGGTTCGTTGGGAGGATTGTTCTCGGCGTTGACCGGCTTAGGGGGTGGTGCAATCATGGTTCCTTCGCTCCAAAGTCTGGGGATGCGGAACCAAGCCCGAATCAATGCCCTCAGTATGGGAGCGATTTCAGTGATGGCACTGTCGTCCACCCTGTTCTATGCCATGACGGATCAAGGTGGCTTGGCTCCAAGCTTTCTCCTTCCAACCGCTGCGGGCACCTTGCTCGGAATTTGGCCGGGTATTGCTATGGCTCGCCATTGGTCAGGGAGTCCAAGCGGATCCAGGAATTTGCGTAGTGGTCTTTTGATTTTTTTGACGGTGGTATTGCTTTGGGTAAACCGGGATTGGATAATCCGTTTGTTTTGAATAAAGTGTTTCAAGGAATAGAACTGTAAAGTACAACGAAATGTTATGAAATACATGGAATTAAATCAACAGAAGATAACCAAGACTCCTTGGCTTTTGTCCATGATGGCCTGGGTGGTCATCCAAGGCTGGGGAATGAACCTGCATGCGCAGGGGACGGACGGCCAATTGGTGGATCGTTTGAAAGCGCACGTTGGTTTCTTAGCCCATGACAGCTTGGAGGGAAGACAAAGCGGATCTCCTGCAGAGCGCAAGGCTGCGGCCTACCTGGTCAAGCAATTTGCCTTGAGCAATTTGCGACCGGCTGGAGACTCTGGGCGCTGGACACAGTCCTTCAAGATATTGGTCCGTCAATCGGCCGCCCCAGGCGCGGTGCTGAGGGTCGGTAAGAATGTTCTGGAGCAGGGCCAACACTTTGTGGTATTGCCTGGTTCAGGCAGTGGAGAGGTCGAAGGGGATGCGGTGGATGCAGGCTACGGAATTGAATCCGATTCGCTGAACCAGCACGACCTTAAGGACAGCCTGCTCATGAAGGAGAAGGTTTGGTGGATGCGATGGAATGCGCCTGACGGGGCGAATCCTCACGGCCCCTACGGCGCCATATCTACCCTAGAGCGCAAAATTGCGATGGCCGAAAAGCACGGGGCTACAGCATTGATTCTGTTCCCCTCCATAAGCGGGGAGCCTTGGCCGGATACGGTGATTGATCGACGAACCCGTTCAGGAAGAATCCCGGTCTTGAGCCTTACCGAAGCTGGGGCTGCAATCTTGCCCTCTGGTTTTGCCGGAAGGCGCAGCACATCAATTCGTTTGGCCTGCCGTGTCGCGAAGGAATATGTTACAGCATCCAACGTGGCGGGGTTAATCGATAACGGGGCCAACCGAACCTTGGTTTTTGGTGCGCATTACGACCATCTTGGTTACGGGGAATACGGCAGCAGTAGGCACCGTGGGGAACCACAAATCCACAATGGGGCGGATGACAATGCCTCAGGAACGGCGGGGCTTATTGAATTGGCGGCCCATTATGCCCAAGTAAAGGATAAGCGATTTAATTATTTGTTTTTGGCCTTTTCGGGCGAAGAATTGGGCTTGCTGGGCTCTGCCTATTTTGTTCGGCATCCTGCCACCCCCCTGGATTCGGTGGTGGCCATGCTCAATATGGACATGATTGGACGTTTGCAAGATAGCAGCATGCAATTGGGGGTGCATGGAACCGGCACAGCCACCGAATGGCCAGCCTTGGTGGAGGCTGTCGCTGCGCCTTTGCGCATCAAAAGCAGCGAGTCGGGCAGCGGTTCCTCGGATCATCACTCGTTCTATTTAAACAACGTTCCGGTCTTGCATTTTTTTACGGGGACCCATCAGGAATACCATAAACCGGAGGACGACGAACATTTGATTAATTACCCTGGCATGGCTCAGGTTTTGGCTTGCATGGTTCGGCTCGTAGATTCATTGCCAGCGCATGGTCGGCTACAGTTTCGCAAGACGAGCAGCTCCGATGCCTCGGCATCGCCCCGCTTCAAGGTAACCCTCGGCATCATGCCGGATTATTTCTATGAGGGCGAAGGGGTCAAAGTGGACGGCGTAACCGAAAACAAGCCCGCGGCCAAGGCTGGCGTACTCAAAGGAGATATTCTTATGCAATTGGGGGACTTTCCGCTGGGCGATATGCAGGCTTACATGAAGGCCTTGTCCTACCAAAGCAAAGGCTCCACTGCCAACTTGCAATTGCTGCGTGCAGGCCAAAGAATGGACGTGCAAGTCACCTTTTAGCAGCGCATCACTTGCTCGAATTCCCCTAGGATGAAGCCTTCGAATGCTCCTTTACTCCTCCTGGACCATGCCAGCCCTGCCGCCTCGGTCGCAGTGGTTGACCGCGAAGGCAAGGTCCTGGCCTCTTCAATGGAATTGCGCCCGCAGATGCAAGCCGAGCGCTTGGCTTTGATGGTGCAAGAATGTCTTAAGGATGCGGGGTTGCTACCTTCTCAATTGGGGGCGATTGCTTGCCAGCGGGGCCCTGGATCCTACACAGGTTTGCGCATTGGCGTAGCTTTGGCGCAAGGGATTGCGATGCCTTGGAATATACCGATGCTGGGGGTATCTACCTTGGAGGCCATGGCCTGGGGCTGGTGGCATCAGGAACCCTCCAGGAGGTCTCGGTATTCCAAGGTGATTTCGATGATGGATGCTCGCCGCATGGAAGTTTTCTGTGGTGTTTACGGTTGGAACGCCGGGACGATGGAGGTTCTTTCCTCGGGCTCTGCATTGATTTTGGATAAAGACAAGTTCTCGACATGGGCCGGTCAAGGCTTGGCCATGATAGGGGATGGGGTAGTCAAATGGAGAAATTTGTTGGTGGAAAGCCAGCAATTCGATCGATGGCAAGAAGCAGTCTTCGTGAGCAATTGGCAGTGCACCGCTGCATCGTGGGCGGGCTTGGCTCTGCGCGGTTTGGCTTTGGGTTTGACGATCTCCCCTTCAGATTTCCGAGTGGATTATCACAAGGATTTTTACAGCCCTTCGCTGCAGGGTCGTGAATTTTCGAAATAAAATGTAATTTTGTCCTCATTCTGTTCAACCATGTACAAGCAACTCCAAGAGGTTAATTTCAATGCGGCCTATGAGCTATGCCATGCCCTCCACCATCCGCTGCGTTTGGGGATTATTCGGCTCCTGGAGCAGAATGAATTCTTAACCGTCACCCAGATTTATTTCAAATTGAGGATAAGCCAATCGGTGGCATCCCAGCAATTGGCGGTCTTGAGGAAGAGTAGCCTAGTGATATCCCGCAAGGAGGGTAAACAAGTGATTTACACCCTCAATCAAGATCTTTTGCAGCAGGTTCTCCTGGGCATTCAATCGCTGACCTCCATTAAGGTCACCAAACTGTAGCAAGACCAAGCTCAATGCTTCCGGGCTATATGCTTCCGGGTTTAAGGTGATCGCAGGACGTGGATTTCGGTGAGGTCCCAACCGGATTGTCCTTGAGCATTTTGCCATTCCAGAACCACGGGGTATGCCCCGTCCGGAACCATCATCCCCGCCGGCCTCTTGGATGCAGGCCCCGTTCGTCCATCCCAGAACCAGGCGCTGTACGGATCGGCCCATTCGTCTTGGCTAAGGTATGTTATGATTCTGCCGAACAAGTCCAGGATTCGAAGGTTAACTCTTGCACGGTTGTTGACCATAGGCTCTTGGAAGGTGAGGCCTATACGTATGCCATCCAAAGCAGTGGGAACGAGAAATTCGTTGGACAAGGTTAAGGCTACCGGGCTGTTACGCCCTCTTTTGGAGGCAGGTTCAGAGGGTGTGAACCCTTGATGATTCCCTGCAGCAAAGCAGCCGGGCGAGGCGCGTTCTTGCGTGGAAGAACTTATCCAACGGGTGGGCGGTAAGCCTTGACCGATATAGGGCCGGTCGTAAGGCCATCGCTGCAGGGACTTACCATCGATGGCTCCAGCCCAAGGATGAAAACAGGAATCATGGTAGGCTACTCTGTCCATGGTACGGCCTTGGTGATTTTGGATCGATAACCATGCCCCCGTTTTGGGCAGACTTGGCAAGTTAATGGTGGGTGCGGTGAGATTCATGGAATCGGCGGTATTCGACTTACATAGGCTAAGGCTCTCTAGTTTCAGGAAATCCGAATTTCGGCTGAACAGGATGCATTGTCCAGGGAACCATGGCTCAAGCTCCTGGCCCATGGCGTTGCCTTCCAAGACTTCCCCCTCTTGTCCGGTACGGGATAGCCATAAGCGGCTTCGATCGAGGACTAGTTTGGAGAGATTGCAACATTCGACCCAGGGGTAATCGGTGTGTATGGGTCGCGGATAAATTTCTGAAATCAACACAAGGGCGGAGTCTTCCGAGATACCCTGCCCCACTGGAAGCCATTGATGCGGGCTCAAAGTGCCGTTGCAGGTTTCCCAGCCTTCACATAACATTGTATAAGCATGACCTGGTTTGAGGGACCAAGCCAGACCCGTAGTCAGATCCCATTCCTTGAGCAATCGCAGCGTATCCGCCATATTGATAGGAATTTCAACAGAATCTCCGTTCATGATCAGGGCTAATCGAACTCGCCGGCCGGGCCTCACTGGGCTATTGAATTGAATGCGAAAACCGTTATTGGGATCTACCAAAATTTGACTTGCCAAGACCGTTGCAAGATTGTCGCATCCAGTAGCTGGGTCGGATGCCATTGAGCCTGCCCCAGGATCACCACCAAGGGAATGTATCGAAGGCTTCCAGTTGAGGGAATCCTGGCAAGGGCAGAGAAGATTCTGTCGGGTCATGGACCACCCGCCTTGCTTTTGTTGCATGGTTCGCCACCACGCAAGTTGGTATAAAATAGAATCCAGACCAACTCCTCCAGGTCCAAGAAGGCGGATTTGATCATCGTCGTTATTCAGCGATGGCCAAGGCTGAACCCCAATAATATGGCGGTCAACCCAAGGAACTTGCCCATTGGACCAATGCTCCCAAATGGCTTTGAGATCTTCCGGCACTAAAACAGCATATGCATAAGGCGGTATCGTAAAATGCGGAAGAGAGGCAAAGGTGGAGGCATCCCCAAGGCCACAACCCTGGAGATCCACAGGCAAGGAATCGGGATTGTAGATTTCAACAAACTCGCTGAGGGGTAGACCATCGGGAGTGGGTTTCTTGGGTGGATCCGGATCGCTCATAAACTCGCTGATTCGGACCCTTCCCGCCCGATAATGGTTAAGCAAGAGTCCCAGCACGGTATCCAAAGGAAGGCCTGTACGGTCTTGCAGTCCACTAATCCGGAGGGGTAACCTTCTTTCCTTGGGAAATGGAATAGCATAATCGATATCAAGCACACTGTCGTTTCTCCAACGGCTTCCACTGGAGATCAAACCAGTCGGGTGTTGAATCAACATCGCAGATGCGGCATGTATTGTATCCATGGGCTCGCTGAACATCACGCTTAGTTTGTATTCAGTAACAAATTTATATTCAATGATATATGGCGAAACTGAATCCGGAATTATGGTGCCGATCGCTGATATTTTCTGGAATGAAAATAATTTGGAGCGTGTGGAAGTGTATACCGGCCTCAAGACCACATGGCTTGATCGGGTGATGGTATTATCGGTCACGGATCCCAGCCAAATCCAAGGTGTAGGCCCTAATCCTGGATTTGTAGTATCTGCATAACAATACCAAATACCACCCGTATAGCGCTCTACTTTGATTGCAAAAGGATTGCTCTCTTTGTTCAACCAACCGTTTGCCCAGGATCCTAATCGGGTATAGGTTCCGTTTACGCAACGTAGAAATTCAATGTTATCATTAGCGCCGCCCAGCCTTATCAAATACCCCGATCCGCTCAGGTGGGGTACAGTATCGGTGGCCATGAGGTATAGGTCCAGCAGATTTACAGAAGAGGGGTTGAAGTCCATCTTGCCGTGAAATTCCCAACGGCCCTGATGCACCGCAAGGGATGGGGTTCGAAGCAAGGCCGAACCGCTAACCGCTGGCGCATTCAACTGGAGTTCACGTTGGCTGTTGATGATGAATTTCACTGTTTCACCTGCCCAGGCGGGGTCAACTGTAAAATTGCTGTCCGCAAAGTCTTCATAAAATTGGGCATGCAATGGTTTGATCCATGCCAACAGGACCCATAGAAGCACCAGTATGCAAGTCGTGGGGATCAGAGATTTATAAAGGCTAAGGCTCCACTTTTTCATGACCCCAAAAAAGCCTCCGTCGTTGAGACTTTTGAAGCTATTGTTTTAGCATTTTTGCATAGCTGAATCCCTCCAATTATCTCCCATGCCAACCCCTCCACCTTACCGTGTTGCCGTTGTCGGTGCCTCGGGCCTTGTCGGCTCGACCATGCTACGCGTTCTCGAAGAAAGGAATTTCCCGGTCCATACCTTGATTCCGGTGGCCTCACCGGCCTCTGTTGGAAAGGCCCTGAATTGGAAGGGACAGGATTGGGTCATTGTGTCACCTCAAACCGCCATCGATAGGGGGGCTGATCTGGCTTTGTTCTCAGCGGGAGGGTCGGTATCCCTGGAATGGGCGCCTCGTTTTACCGAGGCCGGAATCCGGGTCATCGATAATTCCTCGGCCTGGCGCATGGATCCATCGGTACCCTTGGTGGTGCCCGAAGTGAATGCCCATGCCTTGCAAGGGCCATCGCTGTTGGTCGCCAATCCCAACTGCTCGACCATTCAATTGGTGGTGGCCCTCAACTTGCTCCATCTGGAATTTGGGATCAAGCGCATCGTGGTCAGCACCTACCAAAGCGTGACGGGAACCGGGGTCAAGGCGGTCGCACAGTTAATGAACGAAAGAGCCGGTATCGACGGTCCCATGGCGTACCCGCATCGCATTGATCTTAATTGCCTACCGCATATTGATGTTTTTTTGGACAACGGGTACACCAAAGAAGAAATGAAAATGACTCACGAAACCCGCAAAATCATGGGCGACGAGGGGATAGCCCTCTGCGCAACCACCGTTCGGGTTCCCGTGATGGGGGGTCACAGCGAAGCGGTGAATGTAGAATTCCAAAAAGATTTTGATTTGGAACGGGTTCGGGAATTGTTACAACAAAGCCCAGGGGTTCTTTTGCAAGACGACCCATCGCACAGCCTGTACCCCATGCCCCTTCATTGCCAGGACCGGGATGAGGTTTTTGTGGGCAGGGTCCGAAGGGATTTCACCCGCGATAAATGTCTGAATATGTGGGTGGTGGCCGATAACCTCCGCAAGGGTGCTGCCACCAATGCAGTCCAAATCGCCGAAGCCTTGGTGGACCAGGGTTTGATGTAAAAAATGGTCGATTCTCCTAAATAGAATTAAAGGGATTCAACGACTCAAAATGAGGGTCTTTTACTCTTTACGTCATGAATTATTTTCTCAATAGTTTGGAGGTTGCTTGGTAGGTGCATTTTGAGAATCTCCCAAATGATCTCATAATCAATACCAAAGTATTCATGACTAATCCTATTTCTTAGGCGATACATCTCTTCCCATGGAATGGTAGGGTATTTTCCTTTTATCTCCCAGGAAAGATTTTTGTGGCCTCACCTATGATTTCGAAATTTCGGATTACAGCATCTACTGTTTTGTAATCCCATTTGAAAGTTTGTAAAGTATGTTCTGTGGTATAAGTTATAACCCGCTCCATGGCCACTTGAATATCAACAAGATACAAAAGTGGGTCTCTTTCGCTCGGTTTCAAATGTATAGAACTTGGCTTAAAATAGAATCTTTGATTTGATCCTTAAGTGAATTCCTTGTAACCAAATCCACTTTCAATCCTAGAAGATGTTCCAGATAGTTTTCGAGTGTAAAAAACTCCCAACCAACCGGCTGTGAAAATTCAACCAAGAGGTCTAAGTCACTTTGTTGGTTTTGAGTACCGCTTGCATATGAGCCAAAATACCCAATAGAACTTACCTTGAATCTGGATTCAAGTTCAGGTTTTATGGCCTTTAGTCGCTTGCTAATTTCAAGTTGGGTAAGCATAATCACAAAGTTCAATTAAAATTAGGTAAAAACCTATGTCCCTTGAATCCGTGTCAGGCGATCAAAAACACGAAGACGGTCTTGGAGGACTTCTTTGGTTACAGCTTCGAGGCTGCTGGTCCCAAACGCCTCGACGGTGCAGGAGGCCAAGGCCGAACCACAAAGGATACCCTGTTTGAGGTGTTCCATGGTGATTTGTGGCTGTGAAGCCAGATACCCCATCAAGCCCCCCGCAAAACTATCTCCCGCCCCTGTTGGGTCGCAGACCACCTCCAAGGGCAGGGCCGGGGCAAAAAACATATCTCCATCCCCAAAGAGCAGGGCCCCGTGTTCGCCTTTTTTGATAATCAGATAGCGGGGACCCATGGTAGCAATTTTGCGGGCTGCTTTGAGCAGGGAGCGTTCGCCGGAGAGTTGCCGGGCCTCCTCGTCGTTGATGGTAAGCAAATCCACCCGGGCGATGGTTTCCAGCAGGGCATCCCAGGCGATATCCATCCAAAAGTTCATGGTGTCCATGGCGATCAAGGCAGGCCGGCTTTCCATTTGGTCCAAAACCCTCATTTGGACCGAGGGGGTGAGGTTGCCGAGCATCAAGAGGCGGGGGCTACGGTAGGCCTGGGGCAGGACCGGGTCAAAATCCGCCAGAACATTGAGTCTGGTTTCGAGGGTATCGCGGCTGTTCATGTCCAGATGGTATTTCCCGGCCCAAAAGAAGGATTCCTGACCGGCTACCCGTTGAATTCCCTCCGTATCAATCCCCCTGGACCGCATCATGGCCAGCGATTCCTCCGGAAAATCATCCCCAATCACGGAAACCAGCCCAATCCCTTCCGTAAAATGGCTCGCCGCCAGGGCCCCGTAGGTCCCCGCGCCCCCAATCACCCGTTCGGCTTTGCCAAAAGGGGTTTCGATGCTGTCAAAAGCGACGGTTCCGACAATAACCAAAGGAAGTTGCTGTACCATGGAGGAGGATTGGGGTCTAGGTTGAACAAGATTGGAGCGCAAATATTGGAACTTTAGCGGTTAAATGCTATCATTGCACTCCTTTTGGGGCAAAGGCCTAAATTAAAGCCCCTAAATTCCTCGGTAGCTCAGTTGGTTAGAGCACTTGACTGTTAATCAGGGGGTCGTTGGTTCGAGCCCAACCCGGGGAGCTGATAATCAAGGGTTTACGAACATATGTCTCGTAGACCCTTTTTATTTGCACTAAATTTGCACTAAAACCGTCCCCTAGGGACATGGGTTCTCTATACTTCTACATGAGATACTCTTGGCTTAATTCAGGTTCCTGATCCTACTTCCAGGCCAATGCCGTCAGAGATAGGCCTGGGAGTCCCAAACGATTTGAGATTACCGGGGGTTGGTACTTTTCCTTTCAAATTTGGCCTCCAGGACTTGGGGGGTAAAGCCAAAAATCAAGGTACGACACTTTACCATTTGATAAAGAGTTGTAATTTTTCGAATCCATGGATAATTTTAGATTGTGCATCTAATGGAATTCCGTCTCTCTCTTTAAAAAAAGCATATATGCGATTAACTTTCCTAATATTAATTACTCTTTGTCTAAATGCAAATGACATTTTGGGTCAAAATCAAATTACTTTTAAAAATCCTGTTGAAATCGTATTAAATAAACATTATTCTAAAGAACTTAAAGAAGGTTCAAAAATTATTATTTCTAGAATTGTTGGACAAAGAGGTACAGATGGATTTATTTCGTTTAGTTATATCGGAGTTGATAGTTTAGGCGCAGAATATTATCTAAAGGAAATCCTAGTTAAAAATGCGATATATCCATTAAATCCATCCGTTGATCAGGTTTGGGAAATTGGTTTAATCAAAAATAAAGTCTATGAAGAACTTCTCCTTAATGGCTACCGGTTTGATATTAGAAAGGAGTTGAATCAAGAGGCCACAAGTTTCATTAAATTATTAAGCGAAAGAGATCAATTCTTTAATGACGCATACTTAGAAGATTATCTGTATCGAATTCTGCATAAAATACATAAAGGATACTTAACGGATGGTCGACCAGGCAATATTTCAATTAGGGTAATTAAAGATGCAACGCCTAATGCAATGGCATTACCTAATGGCTGCATTATTTTAACAACTGGGTTAATTTCTTGCATGAACTCCGAATCCCAACTAA
>SYHX01000041.1 GCA_005799025.1 Bacteroidota bacterium
CATCAGGCCTCCGTAATGACCCCAGTCGGCGGGCCACCAGGATTGGCTTTCGGTCATCAGCGCTTTGAGATCGGACTTAAGGGCTTCGAGGTCCAGCGATTCGAAGGCCTTGCGGTAATCAAAACCCTCGCCATTGGGGTTGACCTTGGTATCGTGCTGATGCAAAATATCCAGGTTCAGGGTTTTGGGCCACCACGCGGTGACACTTTGGGCGCCTTGGGTGTTGGCACCGTGGACAACAGGGCATTTTCCAGTTGAAGAGGTGGAGTTCATGAATTCACAAATTAGAAAGTTAATTGGCCTAAAATTAGATGTAAGAGGGCAAACAGGTGGCACAATAGTCACCTAATGTGCTTGTAAAACGCAAAGAAAATCCAAATGTTTATTTCAAAGTTCCACCTTTTATGGTAGCTATTTTGGGATTTCTAGTATGTTGCACGGGCGATGAGCCTTCTACGGGATTCGAACCTGCGACCTACTCATTACGAATGAGTTGCTCTACCAGCTAAGCTAAGAAGGCTTATTCGATTGCTGCAAACCTATAACGAAAACCCGCATACACCATGCGTTCAATCGCCGGTCCCCAAACCAGCGAGGCATCAAATTCAGATGCAAAGGGTTGATTGGCGGAAAGGATTAAATTTCTCTGCCTGAAGTCCCCTAAATTCTCAATACCAAAGTATAGCGAAGCCTTCTTGAAATTGCGAGTGACCTGACCCATGACCACGGCATACCATGGTGAGGTCTTGGGCATTTGCAGATCTTGGGGGTTGGACAATGTGGATGGAATTCTTTTGGGCCCAAAGACTTGCACCGTGGCATCCCATTCCCAACGTTTTTTGGTTCGGTAAGACCAATTGACCATGGCCCGATGCGCTGGCACTATGGGCCTGGATAAACGTCGCAAATCCTCAAGGGTAGTCGCTGGACTACCCGATTCATAGGATGACCCGTAATCGCTTTTGACCTCTTGAATCCGATAGGCCAGACGTAATTCTTGCCTCTTGAATGGCTGAATTTGGACTTCCAATTGAGCGCTTCGGCTGTAGGAACGCCCTATGAGGTCGTACAACCACAGGGCTTGAGGATTTCGATCATAATCCACCACCACCTGACTCGTGAATTCATGGTGTTGTAGATTCATGCTCATGCTGGCATTTCGGTAATTGAAGCGAAAATCATGGCGTAAATGCAATCCAGTATACCAGGAAGATTCAGGATTCATGCCATAGGCTGAGTTGATGACCGAATTTGAATAAACGTTCTTCGAAGGAACGTGATGCAAGACCCGGGAACTTACCAGGGCTCCCTGGTTCTCTGCCCATATAGAAGCCGCTCTGAAACCTCTTCCTATCCCAATACGCAGTTGATCCCTTTCTGTAACATCGTATTTCCAATGCAGACGTGGACTAAATTGCCCCCCAAAGATGTTGTGGTAATCCCAACGTGCCCCGATGACCCACTGCTGACGATGTCGGTCCAAGGTCAGCTCACCGAAAACGCCCGGAACCCATTCCACACGGTGAAAATCTACAGGAAAATCTGCGCCGAATGGAAGGGCCGTAGTATCTATTTCTTCGTGGTATCGATCTCCCATAGCTTGTAGGCCAAACCGGTATCGGTTGCGGCTTTCTTTCCAAACATCTTGATATAAGGCCTGCCACATCCCTGAGTTCTGCCGACCTTGGTAGATACGGAAACCGTAACGATTATCCAATTGGGTAGTCCCCAATGTCCACAGCATACCCACCGAGCGGTAACGATGAGAGGGGAATACATATCCCATTTTTCCAAAAATCTCAGTCTGATCCAAGCGATTTATCAAACCGTAGACGTTAAGCTGATCCCAATACCCGCGATCATGATCATACCCCAATTGACCCCCTTGCCTTCGGTCACTTACCCTGCGAAAATTAATTTGCGCACTCAGACCCTGTCCGTCGTTGTAAAAAAACCTTGCCAAACCGTTGGCCTGAAAACCCCGTGGAAGATCCAAAAACCCGTCTTTGTTGATATCCGGCGAGCCGTCCATGCGATTTCCATGAATCAACAAGGCCGAAATCCATTTCGGAGATAACCTCCTTGAAACAACCGCATTGACCTCTGAACGTCCCATCTGATTCAGGTATCCGTTCAGCAGGAAAGGCTCATCAGGGTTGGGCTTCTTGAACTCCAAATTAATTTGGCCACTCATTCCCTCAAACCCGTTCACTGCAGAACCCGGACCTTGGGTCAATTGAATTTCATCCAACCATGTTCCTGGAATTAGGCTTAGACCGTAATGGGAGGTCAAACCCCGCATTGTGGGCATATTCTCACGGAGCATTTGAACATAGGTCCCCGATAATCCCAGCATTTGAATTTGTTTGACCCCAGAAGCCGCATCCGTGTAAGAAACCTCTACCGAAGGATTGGTTTCAAAACTTTCGGAGAGGTTACAACAAGCCGCTTTGAATAATTCGGTTTCGGTGAGGACTGTGGTTGATATGGCGTCCGCACGACGAATGTAGGTACTCGCCCTTTCCTCGGATATTTCGACCATCCCTAATTGATGGAATGGCTTCATGATCACCCTGTAGGGCTTAAAATCGGTGATGTACAAGGTATCAGGACGTAAACCAAGGTAGCGAATCACCAACCTACGTGTTTCCGCTGCAGTCAATAAGCTAAAGGTCCCCAAGGAACCTGTCGTCGTACCCAAATCCGTCCCCATCCAAAAGACATGAGCTCCCACCAAAGGTGTAAGTACGCCCTTGGAGTCTTCTTCCATAACGACCCCTATCACCGTATCGGTCGATTGTGCTACCGAGAGGTTTACGGTGAACAAACCCAAAAGGGTCCACGACCAATGAAGGACATCAAGGCGTCGAAGCATCAATGCGGGCTATGCTTTTCGCGGTAAAGGCAGCAATTAGGCAGGGCATTGTACACTGCAGAGTCAGCTTTTAAGAGATCCGTATCATGCCCTGCACCGGCTACAAACCTGTGAATTTGCCCCAAGCTAACCTTCGAAGGCCTAAACACAACCCAAACTTCCTGCTTGATTCGATCCCAACCTCCGGCGACGATTCCTTTCTGATCCAAAGCCTCAGCAATACGCTCTTCACATGCCCCGCAATTGCCATAAACCCTAAATCGCACTTCCAATTTGGAGGACCCCGACTTCGTCTGGCCCCAAGCAAGATTCCAACCCAAGCTCAAAAGGCAAAGTGAAAGAAAAAACTGGATTATCATAAATTTCATCCCCAAAGATACATAACCTTTATAAAGTTCCGACTCGCTTTCCAGTGAAAATCACATTCCCTACTCCCAAACCTTTGGGAAGCTAACTTCTTAGAGCAATCTCTCCAATGCTACCTATACCGCCCATTTAGAAACATATAGGATTCAAATACATGCTGATCAACTTCTTTATAGATTTGATGGCCTTGATTTTATTTGTTAGATAATAAATAAAGCTAATCCATGAAACAATTGTTGGCCATTAACTTGGTGTGGATCAAAAGGGATCTCAGGACTCAAGACCATGCGCCTCTTGATGCCGCCGAAAGGGCTGGTCTTCCTTACCGTATATTGTTTATGTGGGAACCGGATTTGATCGCAGCACCCGATCAGTCGGATCGACATCGATGTTTCGAATGGCAATCCTTGCAAGACATGAACCAAGCCTTGACCCCCTATCATCGGAAGGTCGAATTGATCTATGCGAATGCGGTCGAAGTAATGGAATGGTTCTGTAGACACCATTCGGTAAGCCAGGTTTTTTCCTACCAAGAGAGCGGAACAGAAATTACCTATCGCAGAGATCTGGCCGTAAAACAACTTTTACTAGCGAAAGGGATCAAATGGCAAGAATTTCAACGCAACGGGGTTGAACGAGGATTGAAGACCAGAGAAGGATGGGATCGCCGTTGGTATAGGCACGCCACTTCGCCTTGTATTCAAAACTTTTACAGTCCAAGTGGTATTATCAACAACGATAGCTTCGACAGAAACCTTCAAGAGTTAGGTGATTTTCCATTCTTTCCGAACAAGTGGGAGGTTCCCCAAGATCTACTAGCAAGGTTTACCCGATCCGTACCCGCAATGCAGCCTGGTGGTGAAGAAAGTGCAAGGCGATATTGGTCATCCTTTGAATCAATACGGCATCAAAACTATAATCGCTATATTTCAAAACCAAATGAAAGCCGAAGATCATGCAGCAGGCTATCTCCATATTTGGCTTGGGGGAACCTCAGTATTCGGCAAGTCTGGAATGCCCTTGCATCCTTAGAACAAAGCCCCGTAAATCCCACCGTTAACAACAAGGCCCTGCAAGCTTTTCGGAGCAGGCTGCGTTGGCATGATCATTTTGTGCAGAAATTTGAACAAGACTATCGCTACGAATCCCAAGCAATTAATCGCGCATACCAACAATTACCTGCAGAAAATTCCAAGGATTACCTGGAAGCTTGGTTTATTGGAAATACGGGTTACCCATTAGTAGACGCTTCTATGAGGGCACTTCATGCTACTGGTTGGGTAAATTTCAGGATGAGAGCCCTGCTTGTTAGCTTTTTAACACACAGCCTGAATATTGATTGGAGGTTAGGCGTTCATCATTTGGCTCAATTATTCCTCGATTATCACCCTGGTATTCACTATACCCAATTCCAAATGCAGGCTGGGGTTACAGGAGCTAATCTAATAAGAGTCTATAATCCAACCCTTAACGGTCTTCGTCATGACCCTCAAGGAGATTTTGTTCGTACTTGGATTCCGGAACTGTCTTCACTTCCCGATCAACTTCTCCACCAACCCTGGTTAGTATCCCCTATTGAAGCCCCTATGTATAGATTTGAACAGGGGACGACCTATCCCCAACCTATCGTTGACCCGGACTCCAAAAAGAAACCCATGGTGGAACATTTGTGGATGACTCGAAAATCCGGTGAAGCTCGTCTCGAAAAACAACGCATTCTCCATAAGTTTACACGATTATCGGTCAAAATATAACATATTAGTTGTCTTTTGTAAAATTTTAATAAAGCTATAATACAAAGCACTTCCAAGCAAAGCCCAAGACCAGAAGCAATCAACGCCTAAATATCCATTCATGAGATAAAAGGCTATGATCTTTAACATAAAAATAACTAAAAATAAGTTCAATATCCCAGCTTTTTCCTGACGAATCACCTTAATCCAACTGAAGGCATATTTTGGTTTAACCCATCCTGAAATTTTGGGGATAATCGCTGGAACTCTTTTTGAATAATTCATATATTGATCTCCAAATTTTTCATGCAAAAAAGCTTCTTCTGCATACATAATTCGTTCATAGTACAAAAAGTATAAGGCTGTAAATCCTAAAAAAAACAAAGGATTTTCGGTGAAAAGAACAGGCCCCAACCACATGAAGAAATTTCCTAAATACAATGGATGGCGCAAGCAAGCATAGAGCCCGGTTTGGTTAATACTATCCGCGATTTGACCTGAACTTGTGTTACGGCCGCTTGTGTGATCTGCAGAAAAACCTATAGCCAAAACACGAATCCCCAAACCCAACAAGGATACGTTAAGCCCAAACCATTCCAAGAACCTGTTGGCCTCCCAATATGCTTGGAGATCGGCTTGTGACTTAAGTGAATCCACGTAAAACCAAATCAATGGAATTAACATGATCACAGGGAAATACGACCTATACCTGAATAGGAAATCTCCCTGACTTCGAAGCTCATCGCGTAAAGCCATCGTTAGGTGTTTTAAATTGAAAGATAGAATACTGAAACAATCCCATTCGTTGCAATCGGATTTGGAAAGCTACCCGAAGGACTCCCAATCCATACTTAATACTTCGCCAAAAATTAATCGAGGAGGCATCCTCAAAATAATGTGTTGGACAAGAAATCTCTCCAAGGCGAAATCCATGAAAGATGATTTGAGCCAACATTTCATTATCAAAAACAAAATCATCCGAATTGCGATGATAAGGAATAGTCCTGAGCACCTTTGCCGTGAATAATCGGTACCCGATATGGTATTCCGATAATTTTGCGCCCTTAGATAGATTTTGAATAAAAGTTAGGATACGGTTAAAGCCGTATTTGTATAATGGCATGCCTCCTTCCAAAGCCCCGTTGCCTAAAATTCTAGAGGCAAGCACAGCATGGTAAATTCCGTGAGCCGACATATGGGCCATACTTTCAATTAGGCGAGGTGTGTACTGATAATCGGGATGAAGCATAATGATAAGGTCTCATTCGAGTTCCAAGGCCTTGTCATAACATGACTTTTGATTTGCCCCATAACCCCGGTTACGATCATGTTCGATAACGTGTTGAATCCCTAATTGCCGAGCGAGTTCTGCTGTACCGTCGGATGAAGCATCATCCACCAAAACGAGTTCATCCACAATTTGCATAGGAATCTCGCTCAAAGTCCTCTCTAAGGTTTTGGCAGCATTGTATGCCGGCAGGATCACAATTACCTTAAGTCCACGGAGCATTTTACAAAAATAAACAGGTCAAAGGTGCAAAGTCCTTGCAGAACGATAGAATTCCATATTAATTTGGAAGCGGAAAAATGCCAGAGTGGTCGATCGGGCCGCACTCGAAATGCGGTGTAGGGGCGACTCTACCGGGGGTTCGAATCCCTCTTTTTCCGCAACCCGCAACGCCCCCCACTGGGGGGCTTTTGCTTTCCAAGGGCAAGCCAAGGTCAACGACCTTGAGCGCGGACCGCGGAAAACAAAAGCGGTGCAGCGAAGCTGCGCTTTGCGGGTTGCTGGTCTCCCCCATCCGGGCAGGACAAGCGCCTAGCGCGCAGTCACTCCCTCTTTTTCCGCAACCCGCAACGCCCCCCACTGGGGGGATTTTGCATGGGGAAATGATGTCAAAATGCTGCTCTGGAACGAAACACCTATTCCCCTTGCCCCAGAGAAAAGGCCTTGACCCCATCAAAAGCATACAAATGCTCCGTTTTGATAAAATCGACCCCGGCCGCTTCGGCCCTATCAAGCAAGGCAATGACATCCGCTTTGGCCAAGGCTACACCGTCGGGCCCAACAAAGCGACAGCGCCAATGGTCGGTGCAAAAAGTTTCAGGAAATCCGCCCGGGTAAACTTTGATACCCCGGTTGGTGATCATTTTGAGACGTAATGCATCCTGATCCAAGTGGTGCATGATTTTAGCCAGGGCTTCGGGGTCGCTGCCACTCCAATGCACAAAGAGATCCACCCCGACCAGGGTTTTGGATTGGGGAGCACGGCGGATATAGGGTTTGAGCTGCAAGGGCTTGTCTTCGGCGTATTGGGCCGGTTTGAAATGCTGCGGTTGCTGCCCCAATCGGGCGATGACGGCCTGGGCAAATTCAGCGTTGCCCACCTTTTGTTGACTAAGCCCTTCGGTGTAGATATCGGCGGTGTGAATACCTGCTTCGATTGTGCAAAGCCAAGCATTCTGAATGCGTTCGGCCACCTTGGTCTTGCCCAAATGCACCAACATGAGGACCGCACCTTGGAGCAGACCCGAAGGATTGGCGATGCCCTGACCTGCTATCATCGGTGCCGAGCCATGGACGGCTTCAAACATTGCACATTGCTCCCCGATATTGGAAGACCCCCCCATTCCCACCGAACCAGTAATTTCCGCCGCCACATCACTGAGGATGTCCCCATAGAGATTGGTTGTCACAATCACATCAAAGACTTCAGGATGCACCGCAACTCGGGCGGTTCCAATATCAATAATCCAATGCTCGTTCTGAATTTGTGGGTATTCAGCCGCTATTTCGTCAAATATTTTGTGAAACAAACCATCGGTTTGCTTCATGATATTGTCCTTGCTTAAGCAACTGACTTTGCGACGACCTTGCTGGACCGCATACTCAAAAGCATAACGAATAATCTTTTCGCAACCGGGTCTCGAAACCAATTTAAGGCATTGCACCACCTCATCGGTTTGCTGATGTTCAATACCAGCGTATAGATCTTCTTCGTTTTCGCGGACAATCACCAAGTCAATGACCGGATGGGCGGCGCGAACCATCGGATGCAGGCTAAAACAAGGCCGAACATTCGCATAAAGCCCCAAGAACTTGCGGGTCGAGACGTTCAGGCTTTTGTAGCCGCCACCCTGCGGGGTCGTGATGGGTGATTTAAGAAATACCTTGTTACGACGAATGATATCCCAGGCCTCGTTGCTGATCCCGGCGCTATTCCCAGAGAGGTAAACCTTCTCCCCTACCTCAATAAAATCATAGGTTAAACCAGCCCCGGCTGCTTCCAAAATGGCCAGAGTAGCGTCCATAATTTCAGGACCTATGCCATCTCCTTTTGCAACGGTAATTCTCATGGTCGGGGGTTTTTAGGTGACGCAAAATTACGTTGCGCCAGGCCCCAGCCCAAAAAAAGGCAATGATAAGCTCATTTTTGCTTGGCAAGGGTCGCCTTAGCATCACGAACCTTTTCCCATGCACCACCGTTCACAACGTCCTTATAGCCGTTGCGTACGAGGACATCTCGCGCTTGGGATGAACGCATGCCGCTGCGGCAAAAAACCACCACGCTGCCCTTACCCTTAAAACGATCCAACGATTGCTCGATACGATCCAAAGGAATATTCACCGCCCCTGGAACAGACCCAGAAGCGAATTCATCCGGGGTCCGAACATCGACTAGAAAAGTCTTCTTGTGGAGAGCATCGCGCAGGGCTTTGGAATCACCTTGTGAAAATAGAGTTTTGAATATTCCAAATATAAAAAAAGCTATTAAAACGTAGGTAAGGGTTTTGGGGATGAATTTGAACATGCATTTTTGAGATTTAAACTGTTGAAATCAAATCCGCTGCCAATCCTCTTTGGTAAAGGAGATAAGTTCCTCCTTGGAGGGTTGATTCATGGAAGCCAGCCGATTGGAATGAGCCAAAACCAGTTGTTCGAACAAATTACGAACAACGCGCGCATTCCCAAAATCTTCTTTGGCGGCAGCGCAAAGCTGGGCAAAATGAGCCAGAAGAAGTTCACGAAGGTCAGGCTCCACCGAATATTGGTTGGAGGTTGCCATACGCTCCAAAATCAAAAGCAATTGGGCCGGTACATAGTTGGGAAACGATATGGTACGGGTAAATCGACTCGCCAAACCGGGGTTTGAACCCACAAAGCGCTCCATGTCCTGGGTGTAGCCGGCAACCACAACCACCAAACGTTGACGTTCATCTTCCATACGCTTGAGCAAAACCTGAATCGCTTCATCCCCATAATGATCCTCCCCGCTTTCGGGGGTTAAGCTATACGCCTCATCAATGAACAAAACGCCATCCAAGGCCTTGGTAATTACTGCATCCGTTTTGATGGCCGTTTGACCCGAATAACCCGCCACTAAACTACTGCGGTCCACTTCCACCAAGTGGCCTTTGGAGAGCAAACCCAACTCTTTGAGCAAACGAGCATAAAGCCGTGCAACGGTGGTTTTGCCGGTACCTGGCGCCCCCGTAAAGACTGCGTGCAAACCAATCTGCACCGATTTGAGACCGGCATCGGAGCGGCGTTGTTGCATACGGACCAAATTGGCCAAATTGGTGATCTCGTTTTTGACGTTATCCAAGCCCACCAATGCATTCAATTCCCCCAAGGCAGCCTCCCAACCGGATATGGACTTGGGCTCAGGCGAACGATCCTGGTTGGGCTTCTTGTCGTTGTAGGCCGATTCGGGTCGTGAATCTGAAACCGCGCCCAGCTCTCCGGAGGTAAGAATTCTGTAACACTGATCAAACCAAACTTTGTCTTCGAAGCCTCTCAACGTAGCCTCGGCACCGTCTTCAAGGACCGTCATCGTTAGGAAGAACGAATGATCCACGGCATAGAGGCTGGCCCCTACGTCTTTGACCTTGCTGGAATCCAACAACAAAACCAAATCATTCGACACAAGAAGCAATTGCTTGGCGTAGATGTAGATACGTCCTTCTGCACTTTGTTTGGAACGGCCCTTGGCCCGGTACCAACGCGCGGTACTCACCCCATAGACCGGATCCAATTCAAAAGTCTTAAACCCAAGGGTTAGGTACAGACCCACCGGATCTTGACCACATCCTACACGGTAAAGGTTCACTTTCTGGAGGGTTTTGATCAAACGTTCCTTATCCAACGAAAGCCCGAGGATTTGCAAAAGCAAGGAATAATCGCGAACGATCTGCCATTGCATGGGATCAAGTTTGCCATCCCCTGCACCGGCTTGCAAGAGGGGGCCTAGAACCGGTTCCGCGTATCGCTGAACCAAAGGCGCCAAATCCACACTTTTTAATTCAAAAGTCAGGGCAAGGTTCTGAATATTCTTGATCTCTTCATGATCAGCACGTCCGTCGCCAAAGGCTTTTTGAAGCAAAAGACCCATCCCCTGGGTAGCCTTACGCTGATCCTCCGGCGAGGGTGTGTAGGACGGTTCCAAAAGTTCCAGCCAAGGTCCATAACGGTCCATACAGCTTGTCGAAAATCCTTGCTCCGCCATTTCGTCCACCAAAAAATCAATCAAGCGACGTTTGATACGGGCATGGGGTGCCTCTCCGGGATGTTTTTGTTCCAAGGCCAATACCCCGGTGAGGGATAAGGCCTCCGGCTGGGTTTCCTCCAAATACCTGCACAAATCTCGAAGGAAAACCCGTTCACCCAACCAAGGCCAGATACCTTGATTCTGCAACGAGGTCGGCAAACGTTCCCATAACATTCACCAAAGATAAGGAGAGGACCTCAAGTCAATTCAAAACAAGTGATTTCGGGGTAGATCCCCAAACGTCCACGAAAGCCGACGAAGCCAAAACCCCGGTTGACATACAATTGTTGCTCCGCAATTTGATAATGACCTGCCCAATGCGGATACACCAAGGAGGCCGGAGACCAACGAACAAATCCAGGAACTTCAATGCCCATCTGCATACCGTGGGTATGACCGCTCAGAGTCAAAACGATTTGCGGGAATTTGCCTAGGACCTCCTTATCAAAATGCGAGGGATCGTGGGTCAACAATATAACAGGATGTCCTAGAGGCATTCCCTTCATTGCTTTGGGAAGGTCACCGTATTGCTTGCCAAAACCTGACCGCTTGCCCCAATTCTCACAACCCACCAAGTGGATGAGGTCACCTGATTCATTGGAGATGGGACGCCATTCATTACGTAACAAATCCCAACCAAGTGCCTTGTGAGTGGCAACCATCTTGGCAAAATTATCCACCTTGGACTGCTGATCCGGCCATCGGGTATAATCCCCGTAATCGTGATTACCCAGAATCGAATAAACCCCCAAAGGAGCACGGATTTGGGATAGTATATCCATCCACGGGTCCACTTCGTGGGTACGGGTATTCACCAAATCCCCGGTAAAGAAAATAATATCGGGATTCAACGATAAAATACGTTCCACGCCGCGTTCTATGGCCTCGCGATGATCCCAAGACCCGGTATGCAAATCCGAAATTTGAACGATGCGCTTACCTCTCCAGGACGCGGCCAATCCCTTAAGGGAAATTGGTACTCGATGTACCTTGTATCGATATGCAGTTTCTGTCAGCGCTGAGCCACCCAAACCAAGAAGTGGAATAGCGCCCATCACAAAACCTAGACGACTTAGAAACGCAGCCCTTGTTATGGTTTCAACACCGGTATTACCTTCAGGAACCTGAATTTCATTCGAAGTCTCCACCGTGGATATGGAGGGTAAATTACTTGTAATCTGCCTAAGCCGGTCAAGGATCCATCGAGGTACCCACTGTAAATCCCTTATCAACCACCAGGGTAATGCCCAAACCTTGGAAGCTATGGCCATTAGGACATAGGTTTGAAAAATATTACGAAACAAAGCCGGTAATCCCTCGTAACCTAAGGCCTCTGCCGTAGGTAACGCGACATACCAAAGCATCTGCATAGCTGCATATATTCGGTAAAATCGCCTTCGCCGTTTCACCGACCATGCTGGAAAACTCAAGGAAAGGTGCCGCCAGACATAAGCATCCAATGCCAAATTGACCATCAGAAACGGTACAAAGAAAAAGAGTATTCTGGCAATCAAAAGATTGCTTTTTTGAAAATCCTCTGTCCTTGACGAATAAGAAAGACTCCTTTGAATGATGGTATTTCCGACCAGTAGCCTTTGTGAATCAATTGCCCGTTCATTTGATAATATTCAGCATAGGCCTCTGGATTCCAGGCAGCAACTGGCATGCCATATGGCATTTCCCAAACAGAACTTGGTAGGTAGGCCATTACCCTGAAATGATGTTGAACCCTCTGACTGCCTATGAGTTGACCGTTCCGGAATTCCCTTATAAGCCAACCGGCCGCATACAGTCCTGCCGAATCGGGCCTCCATAACACATTCATGGTACTGGGACCCACCAAATACGGACCCCAGGCCGACAAAGGCGTGGCCCCTGTAGCACCCACAAACGGACCTCCCCCATGATCGATCAGCACCGAATCCATTTCCACCACCAAAGAATCACCGTCGGGCTCCGTGATATAATTTCCAAAGGCAATGAGCTGTGCGGTATCTTCAAGCAGAAGGTACGGAACTGGCGATGTGAAAACAGGAGTGTTCGAATGGGTGCTGGGGGGACCGGTGGCCGCAGTTTTGGTATAATCCGTTCCAATCACAAACTGAAAAGCTGGAGCAATCGTAGGCATATTGAGAACCAGCGTATTGCGGCAACAATGCTTGTAAACAAAGCGATACCCACCCATCGGAAGCGAAAACGACGAGGACAGGTAGGTGACAATTCGAACGCCCTGAAATGAAGTTGTGTTGGCCTGTGAAAGACTCACATTGCCGCTGGGTTGCAGGGTGGTGCCAACCAGATTCCATTGCTCCACCTGAAGGGAAGGGACCACGATTCCGAGAGAATCCAAATACAGACTCATCTGCAAACGAACCGAATCATTGGAAGTCTGAATCACGCCTATATAACCACTCAAAATATGCGAAGCCCTTGAAGGGGAAATCCCAAGTATCAAGAAACCGACAAGAAGGACTGCCAAGGGGAATCTTGAAAATCCAATTATCGAAAGGTTTCTGCAAAACATAATAAATGTTATGAATATTTATTGAGATGATCGGGAGGATGGCAAAATGAAGATCGATAAAGCCCCCAACAAAAGGCTTAAACCTGCGAGGCTCATGGTATGCACCACCGCTTCCCCAAAAATGAACTTATAGGCCCAATTGACCCCACCCAACGCTGCTACAATTTGGGGAATGACAATGAACATATTGAAAAGCCCCATGCTGATGCCCATGCGTTCAGGGGCTACATGCGAGGACAGAATCGCATAAGGCATGCTGAGTATGCTGCCCCAAGCTAGACCAATCAAACCAAAACTTAGATTCAATATCTCCGGATACTGCGGTCCTGCCAAACCCATAAGGCCAAAACCCAAGGCACCGAGCGCCAACGATAGACCATGAATAAATCGGCGATTGATCGAACGAACAGACGTCACCAAAGTCAGGATCAAGGCGAATCCCATGGAAGAGAGGCCATATAAACCCATTGCAGAACCCACTTTATTGGCCGCTGAATTATAGGCCGCGAAAGCCGCTTTGTAATCGGCAGCCCCCGCATCAGGCATAGGGGCCGCAAATACATGCTCAGTAAGGGCTGGGGTGGCGAAAGACCACATCGTAAAAAAGGCAAACCACGAAAAGAATTGAACCAATCCCAAACGCCACATCACCCCCGGCATTTGACCCATCTGCGTAAAAATTTCTTGAATACCATGAAATATTCCTGCTTTCTCGGCATTTTGGCGACGAAAAGCCGTCAAATCTGCAGGCGCTTCCTCGGTGGTTGTCGAGATCGTCCACAGTATTGACCACATAAAAACAGCTGCACCAATACCAAAGGCCCAGCGCACCGTATCGGGCAAGACCCCCTCGGGAGCATCGTTGGAAACGCCCATCTGGGTGAGGAGCCAAGGTAAATTGGAAGCAACCCAGGTACCTACGCCGATAATCAAGGTTTGGACCACAAATCCATACGACCTTTGCTGTTCAGGTAACTTATCTGCAACTAGGGCCCTGAAGGGCTCCATCGAAATATTGATGGAGGCATCAAGCACCCAAAGAAATCCGGCAGCCATCCAGAGAGCCGACGAATACGGGACCCAAAACAAGGCCAGCGAACTCAACACAGCCCCCACCAAAAAGAATGGTCTGCGCCTTCCAAGACGAGGATGCCAAGTACGGTCGCTGAGGTAACCAATCACCGGCTGAACCAAGAGACCAGTCAAAGGCGCGGCGATCCATAACATCGGAATTTGGTCTTGGTCAGCCCCCAAGGTCTGAAAAATTCGCGACATATAACCTCCCTGCAAGGCGAACCCAAATTGGATACCCAGAAAACCGAAGGACATGTTCCAAATCTGCCAGAAGTTCAACTTAGGACGTGCTGCATGGCTTTCGAAAGAGGTCGAACCTGTGATGGTGGGCGATGATGCATCGCGATGGGTGACGGAGGTCATGGCCATAAATCCCTTTTTGTATAGGGAAAGTTAAGCCTGATAGGGACTAATCACCAAAGGGTGGCCAGGCTCCAGGGTCACCGAACGACCATAAATCCGTAAAGAACACGAGGACTCCCCCTCTATCCTGCATTCAAGGCCCTTTGCATTTACAGAAAAATGCAAATGCGCTCCTCGCCAGTGCAATTGAAAAGCGTAACCCGACCACGCCGCAGGCAAAACCGGAGCTAATTCCAAACCACTGTCCAGGATGCGCAATCCGCCAAAGCCCATCACGACCGCCATCCAGGTGCCGGCCATGGAGGTGATGTGTAAGCCTTCGTGAGCCTCCTGATTGTAGTCGTCCAAATCCAAGCGCGATGTCCGCAGGTACATCTCGTAGGCTTTGTCCATCATCCCCAAACGGGCCGCCAAAATAGCATGAACGCAAGGCGACAAGGAAGATTCATGGACCGTACGGGGTTCATAAAATTCAAAATTGCGACGCAATTCTTCCGGACTGAAGTCCTGTTCAAAGACCATCATCCCTTGCAAAACATCCGCCTGCTTGATGAAACACGAGCGCAATATGCGGTCCCATGACCAATGTTGGTTGATAGGGCGTTGATCTACCGGGAGTTCGGATGCCAATTGCTGCTCTTTTTCCAAGTAGCCGTCTTGCTGCAACCAAATTCCCAAAACCTCGTCGGAAGGCAGGGCTATAGCGTCGGCTTTGGCTTTCCAATCCAAGGCTTCGGATTCGCTCCACCGAATTTGGGTCGAAATTTGATTCCAATAGGAAGACTGTTCTTGGCGAATAATATCCATCACCCCAAGGGTATAGCGCCAACAATAGCGGGCCAAATAATTAGTGTACCAATTGTTATTGACATTGTTTTCGTACTCGTTGGGCCCGGTAACGCCGTGCAAGACCCAGGCCTTGCGCACCTCGGACCAATGGACACGCTGAGCCCAAAAGCGGGCCACGCCGACCATCACCTCCAAACCACCCTGCCACCAATAGGAACGATCCCCGGTGTAGCGAACGTACTGATCAATGGCGTACACCATGGCCCCGTTCCGATGAATTTCTTCAAAAGTAATCTCCCATTCGTTATGGCATTCTTCCCCGTTCATGGTCACCATAGGGAACAAGGCCGCCCCGTCTTTGAACCCCAATTTGCTGGCATTGGCTATGGCTTTGTCAAGCTGGCTATAACGATACTCCAACAATTGCCTAGCAACCCGTGAGGGGGCGGTTCCCAAATAAAAGGGAATGCAATACGCTTCGGTATCCCAATAGGTGGAGCCACCGTATTTCTCTCCGGTAAAACCTTTGGGGCCAATATTGAGCCGATGATCCAAACCATTATAGGTCTGGTGCAAATGAAAAATATTAAACCGTATCCCCTGCTGCGCTTTGGGATCGCCTTCGATTTGAATATCTGCTTGCTTCCACAACAAATCCCAAGCGGCGGCCTGTTCGTTGCGAAGTTCCTCATGGCTCAGGGATTGCACTTCATCCAAAACCTCCATGGCCTTGGCCTGCAAAGCATCTGCTGGGGCATGGAGCGTCGAAATTACAGCAATGCGCTTGTTCAAAACGATGGTTTCGCCGGCTTCCAATCGAAGAACCAATTCCTGACGAGACACCCAATCATGGGCCACGAAGTCCCCTATCGAATGAGGGCACTCATGCGAAAATTCCCAACGATGCTCAGCAGCGACACCCACCTCAAAATCCAATTTGGACGTTGCCGTTTGGACATAACCCCGATCACCACCCATTTCCGTTCCCCTCTTCCAAAACATTTCTTCGTAATTGGCATCCCGATTGCGCACTTCGCCGTTCAACCCTGAAACCCATCGTAAATCGCAGGCCCTATCCGTCGTGATGCTGTACCGAATGCAAGCCAAATGCGGTCTTGCTTTGCATATCCACCGCTCCGTATCCACGTTCAATCGAATCCCATCCGAAGTAATTAGTTCAAAATGCCGGGCCAATATGCCTTCCTTCATGTGCAGTGTTCGACGATAATGGGTGGGGGGCCACAAAGCCAAGTCCACTGATTGACCGTTGACTGACCAACGCATGTCCAACCAATTGGTGCTATTGAGGACTTTGGCAAAATATTCAGGGTAACCGTTTTTCCACCATCCTACACGGGTCTTGTCGGGGAAGTAAACGCCAGCGACGTAGGAACCTTGGAGCGAATGACTACTGTAGTCCTCTTCGTGCATAGCGCGTTGTCCAAAAAATCCGTTACCTATACTGAATATACTTTCGGCGGCTTCATGCAAGGTAGCATCCCAACCTTCCTGGGTTACCGTCCAAGCATCCACACCAAACAGAGGTTGCTTTGTCATGATTTGTTATGGTTAAAAGCGAGTTGCCAGGCCTTGATTCCTTGTACCGATAGATCTGAAAATTGTTGAACAACCCTATGAGCCGCACCCAGCACCGAGGCATCCCCCAATCCAATAGTCAAAAATCCACCTTCCAAGGCCGCTTGGACCCCAGCCAAGGCGTCCTCAACCACGGCACAATTTCCGGGTTCGCATCCCAAATCCTGGGCGGCCATCCAAAAAACCTGGGGATCCGGTTTGGATCGTGTCGTGCGGGTTCCATCAACAACGGTATCAAAGCAGGTTTCTAATCCGATTTTTTGTAAAACCTTGATGGCATTTTGGCTGGCCGAGCCCAAAGCTGTTTTGATTCCCTCGCTTCGGAGTTGTTCAAGGAGAACAAGAGTACCAGGCGCCGCATCATGGGGCGTCAAAGCCTCCACCAATTCCAGGTAGCGAGCATTTTTGGCATGTAACCACTTTGATTTTTGGGAAGTATCCGCGTCATTCCAACCAGCCTGCTCCAAAATGTATTCCAAGGAATCGGACCGTGACCGACCTTTGATAGCATGCCGGTCGGTTTCGGTCAAAACATAGCCCAAGCCCAAGCCCAATTCAGCCCAAGCCTGATCGTGGAACCTGGCGGTATCCACCAAGACCCCGTCCAAATCAAAAATAACCGCTTGAAGTGATGAAATGGAAACCGAAGAACCCAAGTGATGCATAATTATATGTATAGAAGGAATTAGCTAAGAGGGTGAGCGATTCTGAATAATCTTGAAGTCGCGGCCGAAAATAAGGGATAAGGGGAGAAACGCAAAGTTCACCGTATATTTGCAACAATGTTGCATTTGATAGGCGTCCTTTTGATCGTTGGATCACCAATCCACAAGACATTTAAAGATACGATTCTCCAACATCAAGGAACTGCTGATAGCATAAAACGGGTTGACCTACCTACCGTTGAGATAATAAAAAAGACATACCAACCTGCTCAGGACTTGAATCGACTCAGTCAGCGCATAGCATTCGAACATTCAGGTCGCCCAATAGCTCGGCAACTAGAAGCCATGCCAGGGGTCACTGTCTTGTCATCCGGAGGACAATTGGCCAAACCGGTGGTCAATGGGCTACACAGCCAACGCGTCCTCATCCTTCAGGATGGAGTCAGGCTCGAAGGCCAAGCCTGGGGTAGTGACCATGCCCCCGAAATTGATCCCTTCCAAGAGGGGGATTGGGTTCTGCTTCAAGCCGCCTCCAGCCTTCGACACGGCCCAGAGGCCCTTGGCGGTGTTTTGGACCAACAAGTTTCTCCTCTCCTGCAACACGGTCATTGGGATGTACACGCTTCAGCAGTGGGTATGATGAATAGCGGTTTGATGGGAGCCCATCTTCGCTTGCAAGGCCCCCTCGACCGAAACGCGCGTTGGCAAATTCGTTGGCAAGGCAGTGGACAGAGAAGCGGAAATTATCGCATTCCCGGGACTTACATGGCCAATACCGGCCATCGAGAAAACAGCAATACCCTCGAACTTCAATACAACAATCGTCGATGGATGGTCCAACAATCCCTACGAATTTATCAACTTCGCCAAGGACTTTACCCAGGCGCACATGTCGAAAACACCAACGATCTCCAAAATGCTTTGAACAGCCCACTACCCTTGTGGCCTGGATCCTGGGGGTACCAACTTGATCGCCCCCTTCAAGAGGTTCTGCACAAACAATACAATTTACGCATTCAACGTGGGCATCATCATGGCGGTTTAAGCAGCCTTCGCTACGGTTACCAAGACAACCTACGCCAAGAATGGGATAGCCGATCCTTCCTTCCCTTACCCGAAATGGCTTTGGCCTTGGGAACGCATCACGCCTCCTACACCTACACCAAAACCATCCGGAATTGGCGTTGGGAACAAGCCATCGGGATCATGTTTCAACAAAATTTGAATGAGCCTTCAAATGCCCGTCAATTCATTAGGAATTACCAATCCTTGAACCCATGGGCTTATACATTAATTACTTGGGACAGTCGTTCGTGGGGTGAACAAGAATGGGCAATTCGCTACGATGAAGTTCATTTTAACTCTTATTATCGACCACCAGGTACAGGCATCGACGATGCGGTAACGCGAGACACCCGTGATTTTCGACGATGGAGTGCAGCATGGACCTGGCAGTGGACTATCCCTACAACGGCCCTGCGACTGCGACTCAATGCGGGTTCAGGCTGGAGACCCCCCTCAGCCAATGAACTTTACGCAAACGGTTTACACCAAGGCATGGCCGCTTTGGAGCAAGGAAATCCCCGTTTGGTACCCGAACAAACTCAGTTAATCAACCTTGGGCTGGAATGGAAGTACAAAAGCTTGGAATTCCAGAGCCAAGCAGGCCTACGGGCCATCCGCGATTATATTTTTTTGGAACCCCAGTCGATGCCGGCCACCACGGTCAACGGGGTTTACCCACAATTTGCTTTTGTGGGTAGAGATGCGAACCTCAGGCATTGGAACAACAGTCTACGTCAAAATTTGGGAAACGGTTGGAAAATCAGCCTGTCTACCGCCTGGATAAGAGGACGTGATATCGAACATCAGAACTGGTTGGTTTGGATGCCCTCCGATCGTTGGTCCATCGGTTTGCATCATTTGCCACCTAGTTCAAACACCAGCTCTAGAAGGGTTTCCCGTTGGAATACGTTACAAGCTGGCCTTGAATTTCAGCAAGTGGCTCGACAGAACCGAGTACCCGTGGACTCTACAGGGCAACAAATTTTGGACTACGCTCCTACACCCATTGGGTATTCATTGTTACGATTTTATATAGGAGGCCGCCTGATGGGTGAACACCTGCACTGGATAGTCAGTATGGAGAATGCCTTGAATACACGTTACCGGGATTACTTGAACCGCCTTCGTTATTTTGCCGATGAACCAGGTCGCAACCTGTGCTTTCGAATTCAATACCACCTCCACCGCCATTAAATTTGTCAATGCGTCATTTTCTGTTTCTGCTTTTCTGGTCAATGTGTAGTATGCCCTTCTTTACCTCTTGCCGCAAAGACGTAGACAACCCTCGCCCGGACAGTCAACACGGGGCCATTACCACCCTGAAACTGGTGATGACGGACTCCTCCGCATTCCCTATTCAAAGGGATACTTTTCTGTGGGATGACCCCGATGGAGCGGGTGGACAGCAGCCCATTCGTTGGGATACCATTCGTTTGAAACCTTCCAGAATGTACCAATTCCAAGTTCTCTTGACCAATAAACTTATCAACCCGCCCCAGGACCTTCATCCTTTGATCAAGGCCCAAGGGACTCAGCACCTTTTGGTTTACCGCTGCGATACCACCTTGGTTCGCATCACAATTACAGACCGGGATAATCTTAACTTACCGCTGGGGCTAGAGAGTCTTTGGCATAGTGGAACCCAAGTCGGATCTGGAGTGGCGGAAATCAACTTAAGGCATATAGCTTTTGGCAAAAACAGCAACAGCGGAGTGAGCAGCGGGCATTCCGATTTACAAATCCAGTTTCCCCTTGAAATTAAACCATAACACCTAATCTACTAAACTTTAAATCCTCAATACCATGCCCCACTTATTCCAAAATCTTATTAATCCACTTCGTTTCATCACGCTCGTGGGAATACTAACTTTAGCAGCATCATGGACTCATGCCCAGAATAGATTTAGCCTTCAAGCTGACGCAGGTATGAGCATCGCCTCGCTCAAAATGACTGAACTCGGCGAGAAAAACGACGAACTCAATAGCTTAAACGGCCTGCAAGGTCGAATCTTGACCGGCTATACCTTCACCGAAAACCTAAGCATTCATACGGGTTTGGCCTATGTTCAGCTTGGTGCGTGGCAAAAGCACGAAGACCATCACGACGACATCCGAATTCACGGCTTGGAAATTCCTTTTCTTTTTCGGTATAAACTGAACGCGGGTCCAGGTGCCTTGGGTTTGTCGGCAGGGCCAGCCTTGACCTATCACCTTTCGGCCATGGTCCATGAACACGAGGATGGAATTGAAACGGAGTCCGAACTTACGGTGGGGAACAACGTTAACGACTTTATTAAACCAAAGAATCTCAACTTGCAGGCCGAAGTATCCTATACCCATCGATCAGGCCTTATGTTGAATATGCGTTATAACTCCGGACTTTTGGATTTGGGAACAAGTAATTCGGTCCAAATGCAATCGTCGTATCTGGCGTTGGGTTTGGGATACCGCCTTTTCTAATAAGGTCGGAAAAACTTCAAACGCTGAACAAGGCGGGCGTGGCGCTGGCGGCTGATGACTACCGCAGCCGTTGCGGGTTCTGTAAGGATTCCAGAAGATCCGTCCGTCTTGGACTCCTTATGCCAAATTTCCTCCCAAGGCCCGTATATCGGGTTGGGTAAAAGAATCCAATCTCGACCCAAGCGTTGGGCCTCCTTCAAGAGCGACTGGGCGCGTTCCTCCTCTGTTGGACAGTCCGTGAAGCCGTCCAAATCCAAGAGGTTATCTCCGACCCACTGAAGTACCGTGTAACGAAGCTTTACCGAATCACGCCTTGCCTGTTTATCGGTGCTGTTTTGTCGTAACCACAAAGAATCCAAACCATCGACGGGTAAGCTCAACGCCTCTAAATTTTTCCGAGTCGGTTCCCATTGGGAACGTTTGCGATTAGACAGATAAACAATACGCAATCCCCTTTGGTGGGCGGCCAGTAAATATTCTCGAACACCAAATACAGCCGTCGCCTCAGCCCTTTGAACCCAAGCCTGCCAAGACGCAGAGCCATACGGGGCACCCTGTCGTATTTGCCAACCGGCGTAGCGACTATTGTCCAATACGGTTTCATCCAAATCCAGGACCACTGCCGCGGGCCGTTTACGCAGTTCATCCGGGGAATTGCCTTGGGCTGAATCCAACAAGGCATTCAACTGCTGGGTGGCAGAACGATAGACTTGATAACAGAGACCTTGATATTCAGCCGAACGTTGCACATACAAGGTGGACATAAGCAAGGCATCCATTGTACCTGGTGTCAAATCGGCTTCCAGCAACGCAAGACGAAGTTGAGGTGAACGTGAAAGGGAACCCGGATTGATCCCCAATTCGCCCTCGGGCACAACCACCTTCAACGAATCAAAATAATGTTGCCAATACGGCAAGACTGCCGTAGAACCACGGGCCTTGAAGGTCATAGGGCTCAAACCAAAAAACGTAGAATCCTTGCCTGTAGCATTGGCAAAGGCCGCGTCGATTAATTCACTGCAATACCATCGCTGGTTATCCAACGCAAATACATCATCGTAGGGCAGCCCCACTTGGGCTAAAGCAAAAGACAAGACCTCCTTGATGACCACGGGGCTCTCGTAAGTTCGTCCGACCATAACACGACCCTCGGACCATTCCGTGGTTCGGCTCAAGAAATCCTGGAGCTCGGTAGCTACGACCCCGCGACCCACAGCTTCCAGAACACGGAGGGTTCCCTCAGCATCACGATAAAACAAACCACAATGGGTAAATTGCCGACTATAAGCCGAGAGAGTGACACCACGTATAGCCGAACAACCCTCCCCACAATCCCATTCTTGGAACAACAAGTCACCGTCCCTCAAATTCGCCATACGAAATCGTTCCAAGGAAGATTCCGTTCCATGATTTTGGGCCAGGCCACGACTCGTCCAAAACATATATAAAACAACAAGTACCCAAAAACAAAGCTTATTCAAAAGAGGTATCATACACTTGAATGATGGGGTTTTTCACTAAAAATCGTAGCAAGGTGCATAATGGTCATCACTGCTGCTCCCATATCTTCCACACTCACCCATTCCGTACGGGAATGGAAATGGTGCCCCCCTGCAAAGAGGTTGGGGCAAGGTAAACCCATGGCGGTAAGGCGACTACCGTCTGTTCCTCCACGAATGGAACGTAGCCTTGGATTAACGCCTGCCCTGCACATCGCTTCCACAGCATGCTCCACCAAAAAGGGAAATTGATCCAAGGTTTCCTTCATGTTACGGTATTGCTGTTCCCTAACAACTTCGTAACGGGAACCTGGAAAATTGGAAATGGCTATTCGGGCAAGATTTTCGACAAGAGAAGCCAAACCGTCTAAGTCTGCAGTTTGAAAATCTCTTAATATCCAATTAATACGACAATGTTCGGCGTTGCCATCCATCGAAACAGGATGCACGAAGCCCTCCCTACCCTCTGTATGCTCCGGAGCTACTTGAGAAGCTGATGCCGCATGCAAAATGCTGCCTGCAACTTTGAGGGCATTGACCATACGACCTTTGGCAAATCCTGGATGGGCTGAAATACCATGAAGATGCAAGGTGAGGCTATCGGCTGAAAAAGTCTCGTCCTCAATATCACCTCTTTCTTCTCCATCCAAGGTATAAGCCCAATCAGCGCCCAATGCTTTAAGGTCCAAATGATCTACACCTCTTCCGATTTCTTCATCCACAGTGAAAAGGAAAACCAAGGGTCCGTGCTTCCATTCGGGATTCAAAACCAATTGCTTGGCAGCCTCCATAATTTCAGCGACACCCGACTTGTCATCAGCGCCTAACAAGGTGCTCCCATCCGATGTAATGATGGTATTTCCCAATTGGTTCAATAATTCGGGGGAAGTGTCGGTATTCAAGATATGTTGGCGCTCTTCATCCAGAAACAGGTCCCTGCCATCGTAATGGGGATGCATCTGCGGCTGGACCCTGGAACCCGAGCAATCCGGGGATGTGTCTTGATGAGCACAGAAACAAAGGACCGGCAAACCAGGCCCTGCATTGGACGGAAGCCTTCCCACAACGTACCCATGATCATCCATGGTGGCCTCAATTCCCAATTCCTGCAATTCGGCGAGGAGCAAGCGACCCAAATCCTTTTGCTTAGGCGTTGATGGAACTGTTGGCGATTGAGGATCGGATTGAGTGTCGATTTGTACATACCGAAGAAACCTCTCGGTAACACTTCTTTGTATAATATTGATTAATTCCATACTTAATTTTTCATTTTACACCTTCCCATAAGCTTTCTTTGGTAGGAGGGAATCTGTTGTTTTTGTCCCCAATCATGGCATTAAGCTGGAATTGCGGTACTGCTCTGCAAAATCAATTTTGCCATCACGCAAGAAATAAAGGCGATGAACAACGCGGGATTCTGATACCTCGTTTCTAAAACATTTTTCAGTACCGAAAACCAACCCCAAATATTGCCCATCCATACCAAGTCGAAGGACCTCTACGTTTTTTAATTCACGAATGACAGTATCCAAATCCCTGTACGGTTCGCATTCTTTGGCCATGAACCTTGCCATCGTTACCGGTGGGCCTGTCCATACCCATCCATCATCGGACCTTGCTGACGCTGTATCCTTCCAAAAGGTATACGCATCTCGGACATAATTTGCCATCAAGCGTTTTTCCCAATCCAGGATCAAGATTCGCAAAGAATCCGGAGCATTGCTGCATCGAATGCCCCAACGGGGCCACAAACTTGACCTAAGGCTATCCTCCGTATGGTGGGAGCCTGGCCAGTCTTGTTCCCAAACCCTCCACCCCACAATTTTGGAGGCTTTAATTTCCCAAAGCACGGCCAAACGACGGTATTTCCAACGCATAGATGAACCGACTTGACCATCATGGAAACGTTGACGCAGATAACCCATCACGCGATACACCGAATCTTCCAAACTTAGCGTAGGCAAGAGGGCCAAACATTCGGTTTGCTGTTGGTATCCCGAACGGAACCTGTAAAACAAAGGCCCTAGTACCGATGTCCTGCCCACCGTGCTGTCCTCACCAACCCATATGGTGTCCGCCATGACTTTCTTAAGCGCAAGGGTATCCCCACGGTCCAGGGCTTGAATCCAACGAAGAGCGGCCCAGGACAAAGAATCTTCAGCACCGTGCCAAGGCTTCAATCGATCCGCTGAATGCGTGGGAGATTGCCATTGCTTATCCTTATCTTGGTTACGGCAAGATCCCAACAGCAGCAAGGCAAACCAAGGGATACATTTGATAATGCATGAAAATCCCATGTGTAAACCGTAAAAATTACGCCCATATAACGTCATGCCCATGCACAAACTTAGACTCAAAGAGCATAAAGCCAAGCATCTTCCAATGGGATATCGTCGTAATTTAATCCCCATGCAATTCAAATACTATTCCTGCCTTGCCTGGCTTCCCTGGATTGTATTGGTCATGCTGTTTGGCTTAGGAAAGTCGCTGCAAGCTCAAAATAAGGAAGCTCTAAGGCGAATAGAATCCTTACGAATACTCCCAGCCAGAGCCCAAACAAGTTTCGGGAAGATCGAACGTTGGGAAGGATTCCGTTTTGATAACATAAATTCACGTACCGTGGAGATCTGGTTACCCCCACAGCCATACTGGGATCAACGGAGCCCATTGCCAGTTTGGTACCTGCATGATGGGCAGAACATGGTGGACGCTGCACTCGGTTACGGTGGTTCCTCCTGGGAAATGGATAGCCTCATGGAATTGCATTTACGGAACGGCCTCATTCCGCCTTGTATCCTGGTCATGGTGGACAATAGTCCCCGACGATTCGAAGAATACCTTCCTCCTCCATGTTATGAAGGGCTTAACGACTCTCTATTTGCTGCCTTACAAAAGGAAAGACCTGGACTTGCCCTCGGAGATCTTTACGCACAATGGCTTGTTGAGGAATTGGTGCCTTGGATCATGGTGCAATACCCGGTTTATCCGGATGCCCGAAACCACTATTTGATGGGAGCCAGTATGGGAGGGCTCATTTCATCGTATGCGGCCCTGCGATATCCCCAACGTTTTGGTGGAGCAGTATGCCTGAGCACGCATTGGCCATTAAGCCTACGATTCAACGACACCTTGAATTCCATGCCCTACCGTGCATGGCTATTGCACGAGATTGATTCGCTGTTTTCGAAACCCAATCCAAGTGGCAGCCTTGCCCTACATTCCCTGTACATGGATCATGGTGATCAAACCCTAGATGCCTTCTACCCTCCCCATCAAAAGGCCTTTGACCGGCAATTGCGCCCTTGGCTTAAAACTCATCGAGGCCAAAATTTACGTTACAATTCCCGGTTTTTCCCAGGAACAAAGCACCACGAAAAGGATTGGTCGGCGCGTTGCATCGAAGCCATGGTTTGGACCATGCAAGGTCAGGATCAGGCTCGTTTAGTCTTTCCATTTAAGGGAAGTTCATCCAAAACAAAATCACCCACAATTAGACCACCCAAAGGCTATACAGAGATAGACAAGCCTATAGATTGGCAAATCTATTTCGTAATGACAGATCGATTTGCGGACGGTGAATCGCGTAACAATCTCATACCTACCTGGAATCCCAAGAGGGAACATTATTTTCACGGAGGGGATTTCGAAGGAATACGAAAGGAAATACCCTATCTCAAATCTCTTGGAATCAATGCCCTGTGGATTACTCCTCCGGTTTGGAACCAGGACTTCAATCCGGATTCTTCCCTAACAGGATACCACGGCTATTGGGCAACACATTTTGGGAAAACCGATCCACGCTTAGGCTCCCCGACTGAATTTCGCCGCATGTCCAAGGCCCTGAAGCGTAACGGTATTGCCCTGATCCAAGATGTGGTAGTAAACCATACCGGGGATTATTTTGATTTGGACACCCTTGGGAAATTTCGTACGTGGAATCAGGATAAACCCATGCAAGCTTACCTGCGTCAATGGCCCATCGATGCATCAGCCTCCCAGCGTCGTGAGGTGTATCACCGCAGCGGACCTATCACCAACTACAACGACAGTATACAGCGACTAATTGGTCAAATGTCCGGCTTGGACGACCTCAATACCTCTAACCCTTGGGTTCAAAGAAAACTCAAGCGGGATTATCGTCGATGGATTCGATGGGGATCGCTGAGCGGAATGCGATTTGATACCCCACTCTATGTTGAACATGCATTTTGGAAGGATTTCTTGAAAGGAATGGGCATTTACAGCTTCGGCGAATTGTGGACCCATTCTCCACCATGGTCCGATGGGGGCGAACGATTAGCGGCAAGCTACCTGAGGCCCGGCGAAGGTATGGACGGGGCTCTGCAATTTCCGTTGCAGAAAACCATACTCGAAGTGCTTGACGGGACTTGTTCTTCGGCTCACCTTAGCTACAGGCTGGAAGCGGAACAAATCAATTTTCCATTGCCGCAACAAAGAGTACACTTTTTGGACAACCATGATATGCCGCGGATGTCCACCCGCTTGGACTCTTTGGAAATTGCCCAAGCCCTGCTCTTGTTGTACAGTCTTCCGGGAATTCCTGTGCTCTATTACGGAACCGAATCGGCCTTGAAAGGAAGTCGTGATGACTACTTTGATGCATCGATGCGGTATGGCCCCTACAGAGGTTGGATTCAAACGCTCTCCGAACTACGGCACCGTGAAGCAAGCCTCAAGGAAGGAAAAGTCGAAGTAATCTTGGATTCCCGGATGGGGACTCCTGCATGGATTGCTTGGGTGGACCGTCGCTGGCTAATAGCCTTGAACCCCACCAACCAGGTGATTCAAATTTCCGATTCCTTGTTTGAAACCACATTGCCCTTGGGTACACGAATGGCTAATCAACCTCTTTTGCGTTGCGGTGTCCCCGGTTATTGGAACCGAGAATCCTTAGTTCTGAATCCTGGCGAGGGTTGGGTATGGGCTGTCCATGGGAATTCTGTTGAAAATGACGTTGAAAAAAATAAACTTCCTGCCCAAAGGAGGGGTTTCTCCGCATGGCCTTCTTTGGAGGCGGTGCTGAACAACGCAAACATTCTGTATGAAATCAAGGATTCTGTAGGCGACGACCTTGGGAGCGATGGCCAAATCCAATACCCCAAGGCTTTCGAAGGGCGATCAGGTGATTTGAAGGCTTTGCGCTGGATGAAATCCGATGCCGGCTATATCCTCGAAATCCAAATGCTAGGACCTTTGTCGACGTTATGGAACCCGCCCCATGGTTTTGACCATCTGAACCTGCACATCAAGATGGATGGTGTCACAAGCCTGGAATACCGTTTGGATGGCTGGAATGGCTCCGGATCGACGGCATGGGAATGGTTCACGGATGCCCAAGGCGGCAAAGTTTACGCCCTCTTTCCTCAACCAAGTTTCGTTCCCCCTCACCGAATCCGGGTAAGAACTTGGGACAGCGATGGTAGCGGCGAACCCCGATCAATATCCATTCAACCAGGCTCTTATGAATTCCAAGGAAATCCTTCGGCCGAAAAATGGATGGATGAGGCTGTGTTGAAAACCATTCCTTAGAAAACCCGTGTTCATTCCTTAACTTTAGGATGATTTCACTCTTGCTATTGACAAATTTCAAAACTTAATCCAATGAAAAATCTCCTGCATGGCATTATTTGCGTTCTATCGTTGATGTTGGTCCCCATGGCCTATGCTGGGCAAGGTGGGCCGGATGCCTACGGTTACACTTGGAAAGATTCCAACGAGCCCGGCGGCCCCACCTTCAATTGGATCAACATCGCCACGACCGGAACGCAGGTGACCGGTTTAGGAGATGATAATTTTGTTGGCCCTTTCGGCTTTATAGACGGATTCCAATATTATTGGTACTTCCCAACCCAGGTTTGGATAGGCTCGAACGGGTATTTAAGTTTCAGTGGAAATAATTTTGCCTCACCCTTCCCAACGATTCCCAATACAGCAAGTCCTCACAATTTCATTGCCGCCATGATGTCAGACCTCAGTTTTGATGGAACTGGTAATCCAGGGACATGCTATTACCGAAACAGTGCGGACACCATCGTCGTCAGTTGGCTCAATGTACCCTTCTGGATCAACGGTACCCCGTCCTTCATTGGTTCCAACTCTTTTCAAATCGTTTTGGTTCGTTCAGACCGTAGCATCACTTTCAATTATCAAACTCAATTGGGAAGTACCCAAGTAGATGATATCACCGTAGGTATTGAAAACATCACGGGGCAATTGGGTCTTCAACATTCCAAGAATCTCTATCCACCAATCGGATATTCCATTAAATTTTATTACCCTACCAGCACCACCTACCAAGCTGTAGACGGCGGAATCGATTGGAATATGGACGAAGGAAATGGAGGGGTTTTTGTAAAAAGGAATAGTTCAGTCCCTGTGGTAACAAATGTTAAGAATTTTGGTAACCAGCCCTTGTCCAATATCAATGTGAGTACCACTATAAGCCACCCCACGGCCTTGGGAATGTCAGGTACAGGCCAAATAGCGAACCTATTTGCAGGAACCGATACTCTGTACACCTTCAATACCCCCTTGATTCCTACAGATCCAGGTATATACAACATGATATCCCAAGTGGGAGGAATTGTTGGGGATTTGGTGGCCTCCAACAATTTGTTGAGAACCAAAATTATAGCAATCGATACTATTGGAACACAGATTCCCATGGAATACCACGACGGAACTCCCGACCTCGGAGGAATTTCTTGGAGTGGTGGAAATGGCGGAGTAGGCTATTACATGAAACCCCCTTTCTACCCTTGCCAAATCACTGGTTACCGATTGATGATTTCCTCCGATCCAATGGCCAACGGTTGTTATCTGAAAATTTTTGATGATGATGGCCCCAACGGAAGCCCAGGCACCCTGCTGGATTCGATTTATGCCTTCCCAACTTCCTATGTTGTTGGTGCCAACAGCTTAATCCCAACAGCAGGCCCGGGAATTACTATTCCCAGTGGTGGATTTTATGTGTTATGGGTGATGCCCCCTGGTGGCTCAGTTGCCTTAGCCCGTGATGCAACCCCACCCATTTCCAACCGTTCCTACGAATACCTAGGTGGAACCTGGGCACCATGCCGCTTCCGTTTTACGGAGGATTATTTCCTGGGTGTATCGGTGAGTTGGGTGAATTCCGACGATGTATCTGCTCAGCGTATTCTTTCACCTGCTCCGAACAGCCTGCTCCGAACACCTACTCCGGTACAGGTCAGGGTGCTCAACATGGGGAGCAATGTCAACAGCCAACCCATTCAACTTGGGTACAAGTTTTCGGTAGAACCCGCAGTCTATCACCAAATCCCCGCTTCAGCCATCTTCTCCGGCGATTCCATTACCCATCAATTCAGTACTCCCATGGCATCTGGTACCCTACGTTCAGGAACCTTGAGCTATTGGGTCAACATGAACGGCGATATGTTTGCAGGAAACGATACCTTGCGCATCAATGTGACGTATCAACCCAGTGTTGGTTTTTCAGAAATTGATCGTCGCTCAGAATCTTGGAATATTTTCCCCAATCCAGCCAACGACCATGCTTATATCCTTGGATTGAATGACCAAACCTTGCCTCGAGAATGGGAAATTCAAGATGCTACTGGAAGAAAAGTTACAGTAGATTTAATTCTGGAAAGCGAAAGCCGAGCACGACTCAATCTCGGCAATCTTCCATCCGGCTTTTATCACCTTCTTCCTGCCAACCGAAACTTGGGACACGAATCAGCATTCCACAAGCCCATTCCCCTACTAATTCGTAAATAATCGACCAAATTCAAAACAAAAGCCTGACCGAAGGGTCAGGCTTGCTTTGGTGCCCAGAACTGGATTCGAACCAGCACAGGATTACTCCCACTACCCCCTCAAAGTAGCGTGTCTACCAATTTC
>SYHX01000042.1 GCA_005799025.1 Bacteroidota bacterium
ACGGCATCGCCGGCCTGCTCTTGCAGGGAACGGATGCGTTCCATGGTTCTGGAATTTTGGACCGTCGCCAAAACCCCGGAGGCCATCTGCGGATGGTCCTTGATCTTGCGAAGGGCCTGGCGAAGCCCGTCCACCAAGTCCTGGTAGCTGTGGTGTTGACCGCTGGCATCGGTGATTCCCTGGGTGGGCAGGAAAATGTTTTGGGGGGCGGTGCACATTTGCCCCGCGTACAACGAAACCGAGAAAGCCAAATTATCCCAAACGGCCTTGAGGTCCGGGGCCGAATGAACAAGCACGGCGTTGACCCCTGCTTTTTCGGTGAATATGGTTTTCCCAAAAAGGCTTTGGGCTTCCAGCCATTGGCCAAACTCACTGTTGCCGGTATAATCGATGGTGCGGACCTCCGGGTGGGTTGCCAGCTCTTTGGTGAGGGGATGCGCGGTGCTATCGCAGGCCAGTTGGCAGAGATTGGGGCTGAATCCGTTTTCTTGTAACACTGTTTGAATGACAGCCGTGACGATCGCAATGGGGTAAACAGCTTTGGGATGCGGTTTGACCAAAACCGGATTGCCGACCGCCAGGCTGGCGTAGATGCCGGGCAGGCTGTTCCAGGTCGGAAAGGTGGAGCAACCCACCACCAACGCCACCCCTTTGCCCACCGGTTTCCAGGTTTTGTGCAATTCGACGGAGATTTTGCCCATGCTTTTGACCCAATTGGCTTGTTCGGCATAGCGGGTTTGTTCTTGCCAGGCCATGGCCACGCATTCCAGGGCACGGTCCGCGGCATGGGGGCCAGAGGCCTGAAAGGACATCATGTAGGACTGCCCGGTAGTATGCATGGTCGCATGGGCTATTTCCACAAAATGATCGCGCAGGCGCATCAAACTTTCGACCAAGAGGGCGCAACGAAGCTCCGGCCCGGCTTTAACCCAGGAGGTTCTTGCCTTTTGGGCTTTGGCCACCAGGGTTTTGTCAGCAAACACAGGATAGCGAATGCCCAAGCCGCTCTGCAGATAGGGCGATACTTCTTCGCCTTCGAAGCGCAAAGGTTGATCCTGCAATAGACGATCAAAGTCTTTGTTCAGGGAGGCATGAAAGGAGGCTTCACCCTGGACGCCCGCTTCAGCGGGGTAGGCCTTGGGATTCTCGGGGAAGGGGCTATAATATTGACGATCGCGCAGGGCAGCTACTGCTTCTTGCAAGATGGGGCGGTGGGTTTCGATAAGGCTCATGATTGGGTATTGAATTGGGTAAAAATAGCTTGGTGCTTACCTTTACGCGGTAACCCATGAACAATTGCCGATAATGAAAGGTTTGGAACAATATTGCGAACGCCACAAGGCTTCGTTGGAGGGGGGAGGGGCTGCCCGCTTGGAGGCCCAGCATCGCAAAGGCAAACTCAGTGCCAGAGAGAGGCTTGAAATCCTGTTGGATGCCGGCAGCTTTGAGGAAATGGGCTCAATGGTCACCCATCGTTGCACCGATTTTGGTTTGGACAAAGACTTGATTTTGGGCGATGGGGTGGTCACAGGTTTGGGGAAAATCAATGGCATGACGGTCGCCGTTTTTTCACAAGATTTCACGGTGCTTGGGGGATCCCTGTCGGAGACCCATGCCGAAAAAATCGTGAAGCTTATGGATCTGGCCCTTCGAATTGGGGTTCCTTTGATTGGGCTAAACGATTCCGGGGGAGCGCGCATCCAGGAAGGGGTGACCTCCTTGGCAGGTTACGCGGATATTTTTTATCGTAATGTGAAAGCCTCCGGGTTGATACCTCAGATTTCGGTCATCATGGGGCCTTGCGCCGGGGGAGCCGTGTACTCGCCCGCAATGACGGATTGGATTTTCATGGTGGAGAAGACTTCGTACATGTTTGTGACCGGTCCCAATGTGGTCAAGACGGTAACCCATGAAGAGGTAAGTTCCGAGGATTTGGGGGGAGCACATACCCATGCAACACGTTCAGGCATCGCCCATTTCACCTACCCCAACGAAGGGGAATGCCTCATGGCCGTGAGGCAGCTGATGGCCTACTTGCCGCCGAATTGCGCGGAGCCTCCTCGCAGTGGTCATGGCTGGTCAGAACCTGGCCCCGGTGATTTACGCCCCGCCTTGGACCAGGTGGTCCCGGATTCTTCCAATACCCCTTACGATATGCATCAGGTGGTTCAGGGCCTCTTGGACAACGATAGCTGGATGGAGGTTCAGCCTGAGTTTGCCGAAAATATCCTGATCGGCTTCGGACGAATGAGCGGTCAAACGGTAGGGGTGGTGGCCAATCAGCCTATGGTCTTGGCGGGTGTTCTCGATAACAATGCATCCAAGAAAGCGGCCCGCTTTGTTCGGTTCTGCGATGCCTTTCGCATTCCGTTGCTGGTGCTGGTGGATGTGCCGGGCTTCTTGCCGGGTACCGATCAAGAATGGAACGGCATCATCACCAACGGGGCCAAATTGCTCTACGCCTTCGCCGAGGCCACGGTACCCCGCGTTACCCTCATTACCCGAAAAGCCTACGGCGGAGCCTACGATGTGATGAATTCCAAGCATATCGGGGCTGATTTCAATTTTGCATGGCCCTGCGCAGAAATAGCGGTCATGGGTCCCAAAGGGGCTGCCGAAATTATCTTCAAAGGAGAAATTGCTTCAAGCAATGACCCTGAATCGACTTTGAATCAAAAGGTTAACGAGTACATCGAAAAGTTCGCTAGTCCCTACATTGCCGCCTCCCGCGGTTTCATCGACGAGGTGATTCTCCCTTCAGAGAGCCGCAAGCGCATCCTCCGAGCCTTCGCTCATCTGCAATCCAAAGCCTTTGTTCCATCGCCGCGCAAGCATGGTAATATTCCCCTGTAGTATTTTAAACTTCAATTCAATATCAACCATGTCGGTCACTTATAAAATTTTAGGAATTTGTGTTTTGTTTTTTAGCTTAATTATTTTGAGCTTGCGTTTGGGGTCAAACAAAAATGGAAAAGTGGAACAAGAAAAAAAATCTACGGGACCGAATCGACAGTCGGATAGTACCGATACCACATCCAATTTATTAAATTTGAATTCATTACCGGCCAATGAGGGCCTAGTTTTTGATTCCATAGTAGGAAATAGAGGCGGTATTGCTTTTGTTAAATCGGAAGATATTGCCTCTAAATTTAAATTAATGGTACGGAAACGAAATGCGCTGCAAGTCCGACTTCAGAAAGCCGAGAAGGAATTTGAAGTGGAGGCTACTCGCTTCAGGAAAGAGGTTGAAGAATTTCAACGAAATGGCGCAGCCATGGGGGAGAGCCAACGTGCTAGTACCGAACAAATGTTGGCACGCAAAGAACAAAATTTAGTCCAAATGAGGGAGGGCATAATGCAAGAACTTTCTAAATCTGAAAGTATGGTGGATCAAGAATTAAGAGGACTTTTGGACAAAGAATTTGAACTCTTCAGCAAAGCGAGAGGCTATCGTTTCCTTATGGCTCGTCAAGTGGGATCTGGAGTTCTATACGGAGATAGTTTGGTGGATGTAACGAACCAATTGATCAGCTACCTGAATGCACGCTACCCCTAAAGGCTCACCAAAACCACTCAAATTACCAAAACCAACCTTGTCCGAGCATAATTCGGCCAGCCAATGGAAAGAGTACCGATAGGCCCAACACCACGGGGTTGATATTTTTCATTCTTAAATCCCTTTGGCATATGATTTCTTGGTCTTTGTATAAGAATAAGAACGCTGTCATTGCGCCATACACAAGCAAGGACTGCCCTAATAATGTCAATTCATGGACGGAAGCCCACCAATCATTGAGCTTGAATTGACCAACAGCCAAAGCGGTCCAATCCAGCCCATGAAAAAATGCAATGAGCAAAATTCCGCTTATTGCAGGAAGACCTATGGAAAAGAGCAGATGTTCTTTACGCATTTTCTTCATCACCATATGCTTTGAAAATGCGCATTCCAAGGCCCATTTGCTGAGCAATGCCGATAAACCAAGCATGGCGAGGATGGATAAAAAAAAGAGAATGAACAAAACCACGGAATTCAAATATAACCAGCCGGCTACATAGCCAAATTCTTCCCCAGAAACCATCCCCGGAAGCACGCAACCAGTCAGGCGCAAATAGCTGTGGAACACTAACCAAAAAGCACATATTTTCCAATAACCTTCCATACGTTTGAGAACCAAGAAGAGCGTGGTGTACAATATGCTTTGAAGGAAATCTATCACTATTGGGGCTGTGAATATCGAAAGGGCGTCACCGCGCTCCCATCCGACCACATTGGAGAACAGAATTTTATGATGATAAATCACTGGGCCACGCGATGACAAGGAGGCTAGAAATGCCGAGGCGATTTTGCCTGGTAAATAGACCAAAGCGTAAGCCAACCCAAAAAATCCCCAGGAATACAAAAAGGTGCTGAGGTAATATCGCGGTAGATTTTTGACGGAACTCTTGAGGCTTTTACCGGGGTTTAAAGCCATTCTTTCTCGGTCATCGCTAACACGCAATCTTGAGTCACTGGTCTTGGTAAGCGTGTCCGTCTCCTCAGCAATCAAGGAGGAACGTTTAGCGCGATCCTTGGAATGTTTGCTGGACCTTCGAGAGCGATTCTCAAAATGGAAATCATCACCTGCTAAACTCATGTTTGCGTTATCTAAATCAAAAATAAGCCTAAGTGTTGCTGTTTTTTTTATAAGAATTAGTTACATAATTAATATTATGTATAGTAAAGAAGAGGGAATCCATGCTCGATAAACCATTTATCGTATTTCAGTATTTCTTTTGGCCCACTATGCTCTCCTCGCAAATAGAATTATCGTTTTGGGAAAACCTAGCGTTCACTGGGCCTTGGGATTTTGTCGTGGTCGGAGCTGGCGTCACCGGTTTGCATGCAGCCATTGAAATCAAAAGACAACAACCCCGTTTCAAGGTTCTGATCTTGGAAGCGCGAGCTTTGGGAACCGTCGCAAGCACTCGCAATGCAGGATTCCTTTGCCTTGGTTCCCCATCGGAACTCCAAGCGGATTTGGAAAAGCTTGGCGAGAGCGATCTGATAGAGCTTATCTCTGCCAAATGGTCTGGTATCCAAAGAACCTTAAATTTATTGGGCGGAAATGCTGTAGGTCTACGAAATGTGCGGGGTTATGAGGTTTTTGCCAAGGAGTATTCGCGATACTCTCAAGCCGTGTCAAGCCATGATTCTGTTGTACAGGATTTACCTAAATTGAACCAAATTTTGGCCGAAGCTTCAACCAAACCTATTCCTTACATGTCCAATCGCCGCAGAAAGGGCGCGATGATGCAAAAGCCCTTGCCCGCTCCATATTTCGGCGATTGGAAAGCTTTCCAAGGAGGTCTTTCTGCCCCTTCAAACCCTTGGGGGCCCGAGGCTGCTGGTCTCCTACCTATGGCATGGGAGGGTCAAGTAAACCCGTTTCTGCTCAGGGAGTCACTCCTGCGCTATGCCCGGAATCTTGGAATTCGTATTCAAGAGGGCTTGCAGGTCGTTCAAAGTGATGCGCAGAATCTCACCGTACGCTCCGACTTATCTAACAAGGATGACATTAATAATGAATCTTCTAATATACTAAATATAAAGGCAAAAAATATTATCATTGCAACCAATGCTTTAACCAAGAATTTATTTCATGACCAAATTGCTCCGATAATTCCTCAGCGTGGGCAGATGTGGCATAGTGCAGCGTTGAGACCTGTTGATTTGGAACGTTTGAATGGTAATTATCATGCAGACCGAGGATATATCTATTACCGAACTTACCAAGACCGCTTGCTGTTGGGCGGTGGTCGTAATCAAGATTTCAATTTAGAACAGACTACTGAATGGTCTGAAAATCAGTTGATAAGTGATTATTTAAAATCTTACTCTGTGGATGTTTTGGGTTTATCCCCTGATTTGGAATGGGAATTCCGCTGGAGTGGTACGATGGGCTTCACGGAATCAGGGCTTCCACAATGCAAGGATTTGCAAAACGGCAAATGGTTGGTTGCCGGAATGAACGGAATGGGAATGGCCTTGGGACCTGAGATGGGCAGACGAGTGGCCTGTATGGCCCTAAAGGCTTGTTGATAAGGCTTTGGACCTTCAGGAATGGCCTGTGGCGGCGAGCCATCGCTCTGCATCAAGCGCGGCCATACATCCGGTACCCGCTGCCGTAACGGCCTGTCGGTAAATTTTGTCTTGAGCATCGCCTGCCGCAAAGACTCCCTCAATATTGGTACGCGTTGAACCGGGCGCGGTGAGCAGGTAACCCGTCTCGTCCATATCCAACTGACCTTGGAAAAGTGATGTATTGGGTGTATGCCCTATCGCCACAAAGAAGCCCTGAATCGCAATTTCCCTTAGGCTACCATCCATCGTATCGCGTAGTCGTACGCCTTCCACTTGATCACCTCCAAGGATTTCATCGGTCTCGCTGTTCCAGTGAACTGTCAGATTTGGGGTGCGAAAAACCCTTTCTTGCATGGCCTTGGACGCTCTAAGTTCGCCTCTTCGTACAATCAGGTGAACCGATTTACATATTTTGGCCAGGTAGGTGGCCTCTTCAGCTGCCGTATCCCCTCCTCCTACGACGGCCACGTCTTGACCCCTAAAGAAAAATCCATCGCAAACAGCGCAAGCCGAAACGCCGTGACCATTCAATCTCTGTTCAGAGGCTAATCCTAACCATTTGGCCGAAGCACCTGTGGCCACAATCACAACGTCAGCAGTCAGTTCTACCTGACCATCCACCGTGATGCGTTTGGGTTGTCCGTTCAAATCAACCTTGGTAACGATACCGTAGCGGATTTCGGTCCCCATCCGCAAGGCTTGTTGCCGGAAGTCTTCCATCATCTGCGGACCCTGAACGCCTTCTGCATAGCCAGGGTAATTTTCGACTTCGGTGGTGATGGTCAATTGGCCGCCGGGTTGGAGACCCTGGTACAGGAGAGGGTTCAGCCCTGCCCTAGCGGCGTAAATCGCAGCGGTGTATCCGGCAGGCCCAGAACCCATGATGAGGACAGTATGATGTTCCATGATATTGTATATGGTTTGACTCCAGATGGAGTTTGCGAAAATACGTTATTTACTTGGGTACGATGTACCGGTAGTGCACCGAACCGTAACCTGCCCATAGCCCCAGGGCTCCACCGCGCAGGGCTTTCAAATTTGTGGTCACCGTAGGTTGAGCACCGAAAGGTCCACCCCCTCCCCCTGCTGCCTGGGATAAGCTACGCCAAAACAAAAATCCAGTACGGTCAATGGATGCCCATTTGATATCGATGGTATCCCCCGATTGAAACAAGCCAAATTCATCAAAGGTGGTAGAATCGTTGAACAAATAGGCTTCTTTGCCTCTTGGTAACACAAAGTCAATGCTTTGGCCGTTGAAGAATTGATCGTCGTAGACCGAGTTGAACGCCGATGACCACTGGAACTCGCTATTGGATTTGGTAAAAATCCGAACCTGATCGCCCAGGAACTGCGGATCACGGTAACGGTAATATAATTGGACCAGTTCGCTATCCCTCCTTGTCGGGTTCGCGGTTGGATTGGACTGCTTTTGTATGGCTGCCCTTGTTCGGGTCCAGATGGAATCCATTCGGGATGGCGGTGGGACCAAGGTCGTAGCGACTATTTCATGGTCGGGATGCACGATGCGTAAATTGTAATATTTGTTATGCTGTCCCCGAATCTTGGTGCCAGCATAATTGAAAACTGTCCAGTATTGCAGAATTGGAAATTCGGGGAACTGAAGTGGACGCAAAGTATCGAAAACGGTATTCCCTACGGAATCAAGGCAGGATGCAATGACCGTAGACTTATAATCTAGAAGGTTGAGCACCGCATTCAAATCCACCGGATCGAAATAAGCAGAGTTCCTGCTTAGGCTGACTTTGATAAGGGAATCAGGCTCTACCACCCCATAGACCACGAGGAAAGGTTTGGGTGGCGGTAGATCTAGCGTAATATTTTTCTCACAGCCCACCATAAGCAAAGAAAACATCATCCATAGAAACGTCCTAATCGCTGGTTTGAAAACAAAATGACCCTGCATCTTCATCAAAATTTAAAGTTCCAGGTTACGGAAGGGATAACGGGAAACAGCGAAACTTGCTTTGCCTGTACTTTCAGCGAGTTTTGTTGCAAAGAGCCTTCATTATCCAGGTAGATAAAGAAGGGATTTAACCGGCTGTAAATATTATATACCGCAAAGACCCATTCACCCAGGTAACGGCGTCGACTCCTAAGATTTAATTCTGTACCTGCAGCAATTGGATTTTGGTTGAGGCGTTCAGCGCGAGGGGTGTACACCGCAGAGAAATCCAAACGATGGTAGTTCGGTAATCGAAAAGAGTTCCTGTCCCCTATTTGATCAATGATTTGGCCTTCAAAGAAATAACGGGACTCAGGCAGGGTATACGCATTGCCGGTCGAAAAAACAAAGGTCCCAGAGAATTTCCAACGCGAGCTATGGTTCCAAGAAGCCACCACGGATAGATCATGCCGACGATCAAACTTGTAAGGAAAAGTTCTGCCGTTCATGATATTCGGGAAATTTCGGTTGGTCCATGACAAGGTGTAACCAATCCAGCCACTCAATGCACCCTTGGCTTTTTTCACAAAAAATTCTGCACCGTAAGCCTCCCCTCGGCCAAATACCAAGTCATTTTCAATCAACGGATTGAATCCATTGACTGCGCCTTCCCGGAAATCAATTTGGTTGCGAAGATCCTTATAATACAATTCTACAGAAGTTTCGTACGAATTGCTTGAAAAATTGCGGAAATAACCTGCAGCATATTGGATTCCAATCTGGGGCTTGACTTTGAGGGTGCTGGGAATCCATAAATCCGCTGGCAATGATGTTCCCGAAGAAGAAGCCAAATGAATAAACTGCAAATTGCGGGTAATACCGATTTTGAAAGAAGATTGTTTGTCAATCAAATAGCGAAGATTGAACCGAGGTTCCCATCCGGGATAGAAGACTACTTTACGACCAGAAGCGAATCCTACACTGTCCAATCTTTCTACCAAAGAAAGGTCCTTGTAGCGTTCATAACTGTAAGGACCGTATTGTTGGAACATGGCAAAGCGAAGCCCCGCATTGATTTGCCACTGATCGTTGATATCCCATTCGTCACGAACATAGGCGGCCCATTCAATGGCATTTAGACGTGGAATATTGTTGGTTTGAATATCGAATTCCCCGGTGCGTCCTTGAACAACCGAAGGTAAAAACCAATGTCGAATCCATTGACTCCCTGCTTTGAGACGATGGCCTGAACTCAAATGGATATCAAAATCCTGCTTAAGGGTAACGTTACGAACCCCAGAATTCAATCGTAATTGAAAATCATTTTGTTTGAAGCCCGTTCCAAAATTGAAATCGCTATAAATCATGGAATGATTCACAAAGATTCTCGGCCCAAGGATACGGTTCCACCGCAAGGTCGCTGTGGTATTACCCCATGGAATATCAAATTGAAAGCCATTTTCGCGGTTATTGAAATTAAATACATCCTTCCCAAGGTAAGCCGAGGCGTACAGCCTGTCTTTGGGGGTTGGTTGCCAATTGATTTTGGCGTTGAGGTCGTAGAAATAATATCCGGATCCTTTGGCGGTGGCATCCTCAGGAATCAAGGGATCCGCCAAGACATCAATGTAGGTACGTCTGCCCGATAGGATGTAGGATGCTTTGCCTTGTTTGAGCGGTCCTTCCGTGGTAAATCGTGAAGCAATCAATCCCAAGCCCCCTTGCGTCACAAACTTTTGGTTATTCCCTTCCCGCATGCTCAGATCTAGCACAGACGAAATTCTACCCCCGTATTCCGCAGGCATTCCCCCTTTGATAATTTGCGAGTTGGCCAAGGCATCTGCATTGAATACCGAGAAAAAGCCAAACAAATGGGAGGCGTTGTAAACCACTGCCTCATCCAACAAAATGAGGTTTTGGTCAGGTCCTCCACCTCTGACGTAAAAGCCTGTGGTACCTTCTCCTCCGTTTTTGATGCCGGGCAAGAGTTGTATGGTTTTGAGAATATCGGCCTCCCCCATCAGTGCGGGCAGGCTCTTGACTTGCTTGATATCCACTTCGCTGACGCTCATTCGTCCTTGGGTCACGTTGGCATCTTCTCTACGCCCTAACACTACGACCTCTGCGGCCTGAATACTGGTTTCTTGTAAGGTAAAATTGATTTGCTTATTGGTATTGAGTGAGATTGTTTGCCGGATGCTTTTGTAGCCCAGGTATTGAACGATTAGGTTATGTGTGCCAGAATCCAAGGTGAGCACGTAATACCCGTAGGTGTTGCTCGAGGTGCCAAAGCCTGCCCCTTCAACCTGTACCGTCGCACCCAGGAGATTTTCTCCATTCTGACTTCTCAGATAACCCGATACTGCATAGCGAGGAATTTTGCGTGGCAGTTCTTCCGAAACCATCGCTGTGGCATTGTTGGAGAACACAGCGCTTACCAATCCTAATATGATAGCGGTCCAAAAAGAATTTCGACTATACAAGGTTAAAGGTTGATTAGGCAAGGGATACGGTCTTGATAAAATAGGCCTACAATACTTATGATATACAAGCCTACCCCTGGTTTGTTTTCTAAACGCATTAAATTCCTTTCATCAGATATTCGAACATAGTCTTGGCTCATGATGAACTGACCCGCCATGTTGTACCATGTAATTCGATAATCTCCGGCAGGGATTCCTGCTTCCCATTCAAGGGTACTTGGAACAGTTAAGGATGCCGGTTGAGGATATAATCGAATTTGCGGATAATCATTCATCCCATTCGGCGAGAAGCCCGCCAAGGTCAAAGCCAATTGCATATTGGGAATCCCATACCCGTTGAAGGTATCCGGATTGGATTGTCTGTTGGCGCAGCGCTGCAATAAATCAAAGATTTCCATATTTCGTCGACTAGGAAGGGCCTGCCATAAACAGGCTGCTAAACCAGCCATGATGGGTCCTGAAAAAGAGGTACCCGAAATATAGGCTACGCCCGGTCCGGGTATCTGGCAAGAGGCTGCCCCGGCCCCAACTGACATGACATTGGGTTTAATCCTTCCATCTGCGGTCGGCCCCATGCTGCTAAATCCTGCACGTTGCCCTAGAGTATCCACCGCGCCGACAGCCAATACCGAATCACCGTCGGCAGCAGCTCCAATTTTGTACCAAGGCCCCCCCCCATAGTTTCCTGCGGAATTCACCACCAGGATACCTTTGGCGGCAGCCCAATCAGAGGCTATGGTCATCCGAGCGGTGTTCCCGTCCATATCCGACCAAGGGTGATTCATGGAAGGTTGATCAAAGGTGGTATAAATCAACGAAGAATTAAAAACATCAGCACCGGCGCTGTCTGCTCTTTCGGCAGCGGCTACCCAATTGTCTTCTTCAACAGGATTTTCAGAACCTCCGACATTGTTTTCGCTTCGGTAGAGCATGTACTGCGCTTCCGGCGCGGTGCCCATGAGCTGTCCAGGAATATTAGCTGCCAAACAACCCATCACGTAGGTTCCATGGCTATCAAATTCATAAACGCCAGAATCCATGTCCACAAAGTCATAGGTATCCACAATACGATTCCGCAAATACAGCGAGTCAAAGACAGGCATATTGGGCATGTTTACGAAACCCGCATCGAAGACCGCGATCCTCATCCCCTGGCCCCGATAATTTCGATTATGCAAAAAATCCCCTTGGTGTAAACGAATTTGACCGCCTGAGAATCCGTAAACCGAAGAGGTACGGTTGGAGATTTCAGAAGAGGGCAAGGGAACAAGCTTCTCCTCCAAATATTTATTCTTAATTATCCCATCCCTTCCCGATCCCGCCACCCTTCCGTTGGGAGTGCTGAGGCGCACAAAAGGGAAACTCATTATCCTCTGCCGAATCAGCGAATCGTTGTTAGGAATTCTCACCGTTACCCCGTTGAGCCAACGGCTGCGGTGTTTTACGATACCCCCTGCGGTCTGAATACTGTCTATATATGGCTGATAAACAGGTAAATCACTGCTGTCCAATGGAATTCCCTGACGAACTCTTCGAGCAATGGAACGAGCAGAGAGAAAGGCCTGGGGCTGATTCAGGCTGTAGGATCCTGCTGGTTTGGAACGGAAAGAAATCCAATACCAATCCCCGCTCTGTGCCGATAGGGAATTTGAAAATGTCATAGCAAGGTAGAATATGCATGGCAACCCAAGGAATCCGGAGCCGGCAAAGGCAGAAATTCTGTAAGTCATTTATTTAAGGGGTATTAAGTGATACACGTTGTTGGAGTAATTGACGATTCATAGGCACAGAGGAATGGATCCAACCACCGCCTAGGACGGAATCTCCTTCATAGAATACCGCCGATTGACCCGGAGCAATGGCCTTGACAGGAGCCATAAATTCAACAATGACCCGATGACCATCCGCTTTCACAAAGGCCGGCGTACCTGGGTCTTTGTAGCGGATTTTCACAACCGCATCCAACCCCTCATTAGGTAAAGATGCGATTTTTTGCCAATTCAATTGATGGACAATCATGGTAGTACGATCCAAATCTTCCAAATCCCCTAGCACCACTAAATTTCGATCGGCATCAATCGATACCACGTATTTAGGAGTTCCGAAAGCAGTTTCCAACCCTTTGCGCTGACCAACAGTATAGAAAGGGTAACCTTGATGACTACCGATTGTATGCCCATCAGTATCCACAAAGGCACCTCCCATCACGCGTTGTTCCAAACCGGGTACCCTGCGTTTAAGAAATCCTCGATAATCGTTATCCGGAACAAAACAAATCTCATAGCTTTCAGGCTTGCTGACCAAACTACGGTAACCTCGTTCCATGGCCATGGCACGAATGGAGTCCTTGGTATAATCCCCCATGGGAAAGAGGGTTTTCTTCAATGAATCTTGGCTTAATCCCCAGAGTACATAGGATTGATCTTTGTTCAGATCATCACCGCATAACACATAACGCCTGCCATTGTCACCCGTAGCCAAACGGGCATAGTGTCCCGTGGCAAGGTGTTCGCAATCCAATTGTTCAGCCCTCTGCAGCAGAGCATCCCACTTGATATGGGTATTGCACATGATGCAAGGGTTGGGCGTTCGTCCCGCCAAGTATTCCTCAACGAAATAATCAATTACAGAATCTCCAAAATTCTCTCGAATATCCAAGATGAAATGTGGAAAGCCCAAAGACACGGCAACCTCCCTGGCATCGTTGATGGAATCCAGACTGCAACAACCCGTTTCTTTCCGGTTACCCCCGGATGCCGCATAGTCCCAGGTCTTCATGGTTAGGCCCACTACTTGATGACCCTGTTCATGTAGCAACGCAGCAGTCATGGTGGAATCCAACCCACCACTCATGGCCACAAGCACCCTCGAAGCGGGTTTATTTATCAACATGGGGCAAATCTACGGGTATATACAGGGTCTTCATTTCCTATTGACCCCTAATTTTGGAGATCTACTATGAGTCAAACCTCAGCCAAAGAAATCGCACTTATCCATCGACTCAAAGTCATGGAACAGGAGTTCAAGATTGCCGGGCTTCGCATCCGATACGAAAAAGGAAATTTTCAGTCCGGTTATTGCCTTTTTGAGCGACAAGGGGTTGTTATTGTCAATAAGTTTTTTTCCCTTGCTGCCAAAATCGAGACCCTCGAGGAAATCAAGCGATTTATCGAGGATAAAGCCATTGTTGATGAGGCTGAAAATACCGATGTTCAGGTTGCTGAGCCTGCAGACATATAGCTGGAATTTCGTAAAATGGGAAACCTCTTTATTGAGTTTTTGGGGACAGGAACATCGCAAGGGGTACCGCTCATCGCTTGCGATTGCGAGGTATGTCGGTCTGTTGATCCCAAAAACCGACGGCTCCGCTCCTCCGTTTGGGTCCAGCACCCCAAGGTCTCCGTTGTCATCGATTCCGGACCGGACTTCAGGCAACAAATGTTACGATCAAGGGTAAAGAACTTGGACGCCATATTGTTCACCCATGCCCACAAAGATCATATTGCAGGTACGGACGATGTAAGGGCTTACAATTACCTGCAACAGAAACCCATGCCGATTTATGCGGACCTTAGGGTGCAAGAAGCGTTGCGCAGAGAATTTTATTATGCCTTTGAAGGCACCCGATATCCTGGAATCCCGGAACTACACCTTATAGAAATTGACGATAAGCCTTTTGATTTGAACGGTATGCCGGTGATTCCCTTGCCGGTCATGCACATGAATCTTCCTGTCAAGGGGTTTCGAATGGGCCCCTTTGCCTATATCACGGATGCTAATTCAATTCCGGATTCTACGGTTGATTTGCTGCAAGGTTGTGAAGTATTGGTTCTGAATGCGTTACGTAAAACCGCTCATCCCTCGCATTTCACTTTGGGGCAGGCCCTGGAGCAAGCCGAACGAATTGGCGCTCCCCACACCTACCTTACCCATATTTCTCATCAGTTAGGTCTTCATGAAGCCGTTGAAAAATCTTTGCCTCCTGGAGTTTCCCTTGCCTACGATGGCTTGCAATTATCCTTCGATATTCCTGATTAATTTGTGACCAAAATTTAGAACCCTATGGAAATCAGCACCAAAATACCTTATTTCGAACTTCGTGGTTGCGATGATCAAACCCATTCCCTCATGGATGTCAGCGATAAATCGTGCATCCTGATCATGTTCATTTGCAATCATTGTCCCTATGTTGTGGCTTATTTGGACCGAATTACCAAATTGATCGATCATTACTACGAAGACAATCTTGGGGTTCTACTCATCAACTCCAATGATCCTGCCAAATACCCTATTGATTCCTTCGAAGGTATGCAAACCCTTGCCAAGCAATACGGCTGGGAATCTATATACTTGCACGATGAAGATCAATCCGTCGCAAGATTATTTGGAGCTCAACGAACACCTGAAGCTTTCCTTTTTAATTCAAACCGCGAATTAGTGTATCACGGTGCTATTGATGATAGCTGGGAACAGCCCAATTTAGTCACTAAGGTTTATCTGGAAGATGCGGTGGAGTGCACCCTTGACGGATTGGAAGTAGATATTCCTCATGTAGATCCAGTGGGTTGTACCATCAAATGGAAAGCTAATTAAAACCAAACACATGCCCAATGAAATTCCTTGGAACGAGGATCGTATCAATGCTGCTCGCTTATTGATCGAATCCGCATGGGCATCACCGGAACATCGCTCGGATCCTGCGCTTCTGCACGTTGTGGAGGACACGATGGCCGCTTTGGATCAAGGAATATTGAGGACAGCCTCACCCGTTGGCAACGGTCAGTGGGAGGTTCATGAATGGGTCAAAATGGCTGTTTTGATGTACTTTCCAGCGCATACATCACAGGTTTTGGAGGCTGGTGACCTGTCATTTTACGATAAAGTGCCCATCAAAAACTCCTTCGCCTCTCTTGGCATCCGTGTTGTTCCCCCTGCAGTAATTCGATACAGTGCTTTCGTGGAAAAAGACTGCATCATAATGCCCTCCTTCATTAATGTAGGGGCAAGGGTCGGATCAGGCACGATGGTTGATACCTGGGCTACCGTGGG